>CAZWGW010000195.1:0-10138 GCA_964633565.1 uncultured Planctomycetaceae bacterium | reverse complement strand
CAACGCCCTGTGCGGCGTCGGCTGCTATGTCCGCCACAACGGCCACGTGACTCGCGGTCGCGCGTGGGGGAGCTTTCTGGAGGTCCGCACGAACGCCGCTGAGGCATACCGCGAACACCACGACCGCGAGGCACGCTGGGCGCGAAGGTCACGGGGGCGATTCTCGGTTTTCTGCTCGAGTGCGACGGACCCCTACGTGCCGCAGGAGGCGCGGTATCGCGTGACCGGGTCCGTGCTGCGGGCGATGATCGAGCTGCCGCCTGACCTGCTCATCCTGCAGACGCATTCGCACGCCGTGTTGCGCGATCTGGAAACCCTGCTGGAACTGCAGCGCCGCTGCGAGGTGCGCGTCCACGTATCGATCGAAACGGACCGGGAGACGTTGCCGGGTCTCCCGCCGCCGGCGTGTTCAGTCGACAAGCGGCTGTCCGCCTGCGCAACGCTCAAGGCGGCGGGCCTGTTTACGGTCGTGACCGTCTCACCGCTCTTGCCGATCGACAATCCGGACCGGTTCTTCGCGCGTATAGCCGAGGTGGCCGATGCAGCCGTAATCGACCACTTCATTCAAGGGGACGGTTCCGACGACGGCAGCCGCACGCTCAGGACGGCGCTCCCTGCCGCCATGCACGCTGTTTCGCCCGAATCGGTGACGCTGGAATACCGTGACCAAATGGCCGCGATTGCACATCGATTCCTCCCCGGTCGCGTCGGCGTCAACATCGACGGTTTCGCCGGACGGTACTCCTGAGTTGCGCGCCATGCCGCAGACATCGTCAGTCCGCATCTTGTGCACGCCTGCCATCAGCTTCGGATGAGGGGATAAGGAGATGAGGGGATGAGGAGACACTCAATTGAGCGCCAGTCCGTCTCTCCTTATCACCTCATCGCCTCATCTCCTCATCACTCCCCGACGCACCCGGCCGCTGCAGTTCCCAGCCCGGCTTCGTCACCGGCGGCTCGGTCGGCGGCTCGACGAGCTTGCCGTACAGTTCCGTGCGGCGGGCACGCAAATATCGGCGTCCGGAGGAGACCTCGATCCGCTCCTTTGAGCACACGC
Source organism: uncultured Planctomycetaceae bacterium (assembly GCA_964633565.1). Taxonomy (GTDB): domain Bacteria; phylum Planctomycetota; class Planctomycetia; order Planctomycetales; family Planctomycetaceae; genus CAZWGW01. Next base: position 9,081 of record CAZWGW010000195.1, on the reverse strand, counting down.
CGATGCAGAAATCGTCCCCCAGTTGGTGGCACTCGGCGATCACTTCGCCGAACGGGTCGAGCACCATCGCGTTGCCGTTGCGCACCTGGCCGTAGTCCATCCCCACGGGATTCGTGAACACGGCATACACTCCGTTTTCGTACGCCCGCGCCGGCAGCCAGCGCAAGAGCCAGCCGCGCCCCTTGGGACCATTGAATTCCATTCGCAGCGGCACGGGATCGATCTCGCGGTTCGCCCACAACTTCGGGTCAACCAGGCCGCGACCGGGCATCGGAGATGGCAGGCAACCCGTGACATGCGGCATGAAGATCAATTCCGCGCCGTGCAGCGCCGTGATCCGCACGTTCTCCGGCAGATTGTTGTCGTAACAGATCAGGATGCCGCACTTCCATCCGCACAGGTCGAAGACGGTGTATTCGCTGCCGGACGTCAGGTGCGGATTGACGAACGCGTGCAGCTTGCGGTGCTTCGCGACAAAGCGGTCGCCTTCGACACAGACGTACGTGTTGAAGATCCGGTCGCCGTCCCGCTCGAACAGCCCGGCGAGGACCGGCACGCCGTTGTCACGCGAGATCGCCATCAACTCGCGCGTACTCGGTCCGTCCGGCACCGGTTCTGCGAGTGCCAGCAGTTGCTCCCGGGAGAATGGCTGGACGAACGAGTAGGCGGAGATGCAGCACTCCGGGAAGCTGACAAGCTGAGCGCCGGCGGCAACGGCCTGGCGCGTGAGATCGTGGATGCGGCCGAGATTGTACGGCTTGTCGCCGTCGCGGTACTCGAACTGGCAGGCGGCGACGCGAAGGGGCGGCCGCTCGACTTTGGAGGAATCTCCCGTCAATTCCAGAACTTCTCCTCCCCGTGCAGGTTCAGCGGCGGCCGCGTCTCAATCTCGCAGTCGCCGTAGACCTTCGTCTGGCAGGCGAGGCGGCAGTCTTTCTCGTGGCCGATCCGGGCGATGAAGCCGAACGGGTTGAACAGCATGTTCAGCTTCTCCCACAGCCCCTGCTTGCTGATGTTCTGTTCGCCGGATTTGACCAGCACTCGACAACTGCAGCACAGGCCGTTGCCCAGGCAGTTCAGCGTCTTGTGAATGCCCGGGTACAGTTCCACTCCGTTCTTGAGGGCTTCGGCCCGGAGATTCGCCCCATCAGGGACTTCGATCGTCTTCTTTTCGTTCAGGATCTTGACGGTCGGCATGGTGGTGTGGTGAGACAGAAGATGCACGTGAGTTCGGACAAGCCACAGCAGGTGCGGGAAATGTTAAATCGCGACAGGCCCCGTTTCCAGCAGAGCGGATCGAATTCCAGAAGTCAGGAATCCCCGCGGGTCTCGTCGGACTCGGTCGTCGCAGCCTCCACGGGGCGGTCGCCCGGAGGAGCGGCCGAATCGCGCGCGGCCCCCTGCCGATACTCACGAACAATCAGCAGGAACGCCACATAGTCATACGCGGCGTGGGCCACGATCGGGCGGAGCAGGTTCGGTTCTCCGAAACCCGCGAGCAGCCAGCTCAGGTAGAAGCCGAATGCCGTCGCCAGCGCGGCATAGCCGGGTGTGAGCGCGTGCAACAGGCCGAAAATCAGGTTCGCACCGATCAGGCCGGCGAGCGGATGCCCGCGGCCGAGCCAGGGCTGCAGCACGCCCCGGAACAGGAGTTCTTCGCCAAATCCGGCCAGGACGGCCACGAGCAGCAGATCGTACCAGGTGCACAGACTGAGCGGCTGTCCGAGGAGTTCGACGACCAGCCGCCGCAGCCCCCGCGCGGCGAAAAACAGCAGGAGCATGGGGACGATCGCCAGGCCGCCCCAGAGCGCGTCTGCAAAACCGGGGTGAATTGAATTGAGCGGCCACAGATCGAGCCATGCCGCCAGCAGCAGCGCGATGAGAACAACGCCCCCCTCGACGAGTCCGGCCATGCGCAGGAACGACGCTCGATCGTTGATCTCCACGCCCGATGCTCCTGCGCGATACGGCAATGCATGTCCTGTGACCGGGAAGGGTCGCAGAATCGGTGCGTCCGCGTCAAATGCTGCATTCCGTCGCCTGGCGACGACTCGCGATTTCTGCCGGTCCCCGGCCGATACAAGACAAGCGAGGCGTGACTCGATGTGGGTCCCGCAGGTCAGTGGCGGAATCCCTCTCTCCCCCACCGACGACGCGGCGCCGATCCCCAGGAACGACGAGTCCACACCAGGTATCACTGCACAAGCACGCCTCCCAACCGCACGACCGCCGTCGTCCCACCCCCTCGGGACGACGGCGGTGTTTCTTTTCAGGGGTGGTTTGGTCGCCTGGTGGTTTGGTGTTGGTCGTGCTCCGGGCGTCGTGGTCGCGTCAGGGGACCGAGTGCGATACGATCAGCGCGGAGGAATGAATCCGCGTGCGCACGCTCATCAGGAATGCCGACTGCGTCCTGCCAGAGGGGCAGCGGCAGGTTAACGTGCTGATCGAAGGGCAGCAGATCGCCGGCATCGATCCGCCGCGCGGCGTGCAGGCCGACGAGGTGGTCGACGCGACGCGCCTGCATCTCCTGCCGGGCGTCATCGACGACCAGGTGCACTTCCGCGAGCCGGGACTGGAGCACAAGGAGGACCTGCACACCGGAAGCCTCGCCTGCGCCAAAGGGGGCGTGACGACGTTTCTGGAGATGCCCAACACAAAGCCCGCGACGATCACAGTCGCCGCGCTGGAGGAGAAACTCGCGCGGGCGGCGCGGAAATGCGTCGTGAACTACGGTTTCTACATGGGGGCCACGCCGCACAACCTCGGTGAATTGCAGGCGGCACGACGGACCCCGGGAATCAAGATTTTCATCGGCTCCAGCACGGGAGACCTGCTGGTCGAAGACCAGGATGCGCTGGAGCGGATCTTTGCCGGAACGACGCTCCCCATCTGTGCGCACTGCGAGGACGAAGCGACGGTCCGCGCCAACGCGCAGCGGCTCGGCGGCGGCACTGAATACGCGGACCACTCCCGGATCCGTGACCATCAGGCGGCCGTGATTGCCACGCGACGGGCGATGGACCTGGCGATCCGGCACCGCCATCGCTTCCACGTGCTGCACGTCTCCACGGCCGAAGAATGCGAATTGCTGGCTCGACCGGGAGGATTTGTTACGGCCGAAGCCTGTCCCCATCACCTGTTTTTCAACGTCGACGACTATGCCCGCCTCGGCTCGCTGGTGCAGATGAACCCATCGGTCAAGACCACGGCCGACAATGAAGCGCTCTGGCAGGCGCTGCGTCGTGGCGTCATCCAGGTGATCGCCACCGACCATGCCCCACACACGCTGGAGGAGAAACGGCAGCCGTATCCGAAATCCCCCTCCGGATTGCCGGCCGTGGAAAACTCACTGGCTCTGATGCTGGACGCAACCCGGCGCGGACTGTGTACGCTGGAGCAGGTTGTCAACTGGATGTGCGCAGCCCCGGCCCGTGTCTGGGACATCGTCGGCAAGGGCCGGATCGAGGAAGGTTACGACGCCGATCTCGTCCTCGTCGATCTTGGCAGGCAGGCCACGATCCGCAACACAGACCAGGTCACGAAATGCGGCTGGAGTCCGTGGGATGGCGTCACGCTGACCGGCTGGCCGGTGCGGACGTGGGTCTTGGGGCGCACTGTCTTCGCCGACGGACGGATCGACACCACGATTCGCGGCTGTGAGGCCCGTTTTGACCACACCCGGGGAGGCTATTGGGCCGTGTGACCTGCCGGGGATTTGCCGTCGACCGGTTGTCGGCTGCAACGTAGAATCAGTCATCGGAATGGTCGACGACCCCTTCGGAGCCAACTCATGTCCCGCCGCTGGTGCGCAGTGCTCGTGTTGATCCCGCTTGTGGGCTGCGGCGATCCGCCGCTGCCTCACGTCGACGGCCTCGAAATTGGTTTGAACGACGACAATTTCCAGTCCGAGGTCCTGAACCATGAGCAGCCGGTGCTCGTCGACTTCGGCGCCACGTGGTGCGGCCCTTGTCGGCAGATGGAGCCCGTGGTGGCCCATGCTTCGCTGAAATACGAAGGGCGGATCAAATTCGGCAAGGTGAATGTCGACGACAGTCGCCGGTTGGCGCGCGAATACGACATCAGCGGCATTCCGGCCCTCGTGCTGTTCCACAACGGACAGGAAATTGACCGCGCCGTTGGATATTATTCCCTGGGCGACTTGTCGCAATGGCTGGACGGTCACGTACCGAACGCGACAACAGACTGACGTTGCGGGGACATGCTGCCGGAGACCATCCACACCGTCGACGAACTCGACGAACTGCTGAGCCGGCCCAGCGTGGCCGCCATCGACGCTTTGCGGCGCACGCCGGGCGATATTGTGATCCTGGGGGTCGGCGGCAAAATGGGCCCGACGCTCGCTCGCATGGCCCGGCGGGCGGCCGATGCCGCGGGACGTCCCCGACGGATTATCGGCGTCAGTCGGTTTCGCGAGACGGGGCTTCGCGAGCGGTTGCACGGCTGGGGCGTTGAAACGACCGCCGCCGATCTGCTCGAACGGACAGTTCTGGATTCGTTGCCCGATGCGCCGCTCGTCGTGTTCATGACGGGCATGAAATTCGGCGCCACGGGTCAGGAGCCCCTGACCTGGGCCATGAACGTGCACCTCCCCGCACTCGTCTGCGAGCGTTATGCACGCAGCCGCATCGCGGCCTTCTCGACGGGAAACGTGTACGGACTCGTCCCGTGCCACAGCGGCGGCTCGGTCGAGACCGATCCGCCTGATCCCGCCGGTGAATACGCCATGAGTTGCCTCGGCCGCGAACGGATCTTCGAGCACTTCAGCCTGACCAACGGCACGCCGGTGGCGATCCTGCGGCTGAATTACGCCACCGAATTGCGCTATGGCGTGCTGGTGGACCTGGCAACCCGGGTCTGGCATGAACAGCCGATCGATCTTGCGATGGGCGCGGTCAACGTCATCTGGCAGGGGGACGCCTGCGCCATGACGCTGGGCGCGCTGGCCGATTGCTCGGCACCGGCGTACATCCTGAACGTCGCCGGTCCGGAACTGCTGCGGGTCCGGGGGATCTGTGATCGGCTGGGCGAACTGCTCGGCAGGACACCGCACTTTATCGGCGATGAGGGGACGGACGCATTGCTCAACAACGGCTCCGCGGGCCATCGACGCTATGGGGCGCCGCAGGTGGACGTCGAGCGGATGCTCCGCTGGGTCTCGGACTGGGTCCGCCGTGGCGGCGCCACTCTGGGGAAGCCGACGCATTTCGAGGTGCGGGACGGCAAGTTCTGATCGCGCTGCACGACGTCGCGACGGAGCACCCGGTCGTGTCAAGACCGATCCTTTCACTTGCGGGAGATCGTCTGGCTGAACGCTGTCACGCGGACTACAATCCCCCCCCACTTCTCTTCCTGCGGCGGTCCGTGATGGGTTTTCTGCTCAGGCGTCATTGTTGGTGGTGGTCGATACCGGGACTGGTGATGCTGCTCAGCGTCACGAGCCTCCGGGCCCAGGGACTGCTTCTGTTCGAGCCGGCGCAGTCCGCCGCCGCACATGGACTCCCAGGTCCGGTTGTTGCGAACGCAACGTTCCCCGCTGGGCCGCAGGTGACTGTTCCGTTCTCGGCACAATTGCCGTGGACCTTGACACTCCTGCCGGACAGCCTGCTGTACCGGTCCTATCTCGCCGGCCCGAAAGAGCCCCGGCTGTCAAGCGCCTGGCTGAATGAGTCGGACGCCGGCTGGCTGTGGGAGCTCCAGATCGGCGCGCGGGTCGGGTTGCTGCGGTTCGGGTCCCCCGCAGGGGCGCCGCCCGAAGGGTGGCAGGTCGACCTGTGGGGATCGGCGTTTCCGCGGCTCAACATCGAACATGACTACGACCTCGACGCCGCTGACTTCAACGTGGGCCTGCCGCTGACGTGGCGCCAGGGGCCGTTCCAGGCGAAAGTTGAACTGCGTCACATCAGTTCGCACCTCGGAGACGAGTTCCTCCTCCGAAACCCTGGCTTCCAGCGGCTCAACTACGTCCGCGATGCATTGGCCGCGGGAGTCGGGTATTACCCGACGCCCGACGTGCGGCTCTATGCGGAGGCGGAATATGCCTTCAATCGCGACGGCGGCGCGGAGCCGTGGCATTTTCAGTTCGGCGTCGATTACAGCCCGCAGCCGGTGACGTACTGGCTCGGTTGGGCCGGGACCCCCTTTGCCGCCGTGAACGGCTACCTGCGCGAGGAGGTCGGTTTTGGCGGAGGGCTGAACGCCGTCGCCGGATGGCAGTTGCGCGGGCCGGAATCGGACCGGTTGCTGCGCATCGGCCTGCAGTACTACAACGGCAAGTCGTACCAGTTCTCATTCTTCGACCAGCACGAGCAGTTGTTCGGCGTCGGCCTGTGGTACGACTACTGACCGGACGGCGTGGCTGGCACCGCGTGTGACATCGCCGCGGCGTCAGGGCCGCGACGACCGCGGCTCAATGCACTCCGCCGCTCGATGGCGTGCACCCGGCCGACCGACTACTCTGCGTGTCGCACGTCCACTGGCATCTGAGCGTCACCGCGATTTCCCGGGGAGTCCTCACATGGCGCGATCTGACGAAGGGATGAGCACATCAACCAAAGTCATACTTGGCGTACTGGGGGTGGGTGGCGTACTTGCGCTCGCCTGTTGCGGGGGCCTCGCCTGGTGGGGCAATCGGTTCGTGCAGGACTTGAGGCAATCGTTTGAAGCATCGATCGCCGAGATGGAGGAGTTGGATGATGTCTATGTCGACGATGCCGGGCAGATCGCGGAGTTGACAGCCTCCATTGTCGACATCCGCGTCCCGCCCCGGTACGAGCCGTATCTCGGGGAGGACCACACATCCGGGCAGGTGCTGCGCAAACAGGTCCACTACAGCAGCAACGACGACGAGGGAGGCATCGTGATCCGGGAGATGCTGGCCGGCGACGTCACAACACGGGAAGAGGCCGCCCGCATTCTTGCCGGCGAACTGACTGAGGAGGGCTGGTTTTATGAGTTTGAGCCCGCGTCGACCGACCAGCGGACGTTTTCGATCAACGGCGAAGCGTGCGTATTCGAGTTTCGTACGGGAACGGACCCCGACACAGGCGATGACGTGCGCGAGGTCGTCGGTACGGTCCCCAGCGGAGGCGGCCTCGCATATCTCGTCATTTACGACACCTCCGCGAATTGGGACGAGGCGGCGATTGTCGGGATGATCGAATCGATCAGGATGGGGCAACCCGGACCGGCGGTTGAATCGACTCCCGCGAACTCCAGCCCGGATGCTGCGACTCCGACGGAGACCCCGCCCGAGTCGCCTGCGGAGACTCCCGCCGAATCGACAGGCGAAACGCCGCAGGCACCCGGCGCAGCCACGATAACGCCCCAATGAACCCAGGATGAGGAAGGCCAGAACGCGCGATGCCCGGAATTCGCCCATTTCGACCAGTGCCTGCGTTTGCCTTGTTCGCGCTCGTCACGACGTCGCTGTTCGCGGCCGATCGGCCGGACCAGTCGGTGGCCGACTTTGAACAGGAGACCTACGGCGACTGGCAGGTGGAGGGCGATGCGTTCGGTCCCGGACCTGCCAGGGGGACGCTTCCCGGCCAGATGCCCGTCTCGGGTTTCGAGGGGGAGCGGCTGGTCAACTCGTTCTACAACGGCGACGGCCCGAGCGGCACGCTGACGTCTCCCGGGTTCAAGGTCGAACGCAAGTACCTGAACTTCCTCATTGGCGGCGGAGGCTATGCCGGGGAGACGTGCATCAACCTGCTGATCGCCGGCAAAGTCGTGCGGACCGCCACCGGACCAAACACCGAGGCCGGCGGCAGCGAAGCGCTCGACTGGCACACGTGGGACGTCGCCGAACTGGCCGGCAAGTCGGCCGTACTGCAGATCGTCGACCGCCGCACGGGCGGCTGGGGACATATCAACGTCGACCAGATTGTGCAGAGCGACGTGCGCCGGCAGGCGGAACCGGCGCGGCGTGAGATTGCCGTCGAGCACCGTTACCTGCACCTGCCTGTCAAGACGGGAGCCCGCAAACAGCGGATGCGGTTCGACGTCGACGGACGAACGGTGCGCGAGTTTGAGATTGAACTCGCGGACGGGGAACCGGACTTCCACGTGTTTACCGACGTCGCTGCATGGCGCGGAAAGGCACTGACCATCCATGTCGATCGCCTGGCCGCCGACTCGCAGGCGCTCGCGGCGATCAGGACGTCGGACGATGCGCCCGGCAAAGCCGAGTCATACCGCGAACCTCGCCGTCCACAGTTCCATTTCACGTCGCGGCGCGGGTGGCTCAACGACCCCAACGGACTGGTCTACCACGACGGGCAGTACCACCTGTTCTATCAGCACAATCCCTACGGCTGGAACTGGGGCAACATGCACTGGGGGCACGCCGTCAGCACGGACCTGATGCACTGGAATGAACTGGGGGAAGCGCTCTACCCGCAGCGGTTCGGTGACTGGTGCTTCTCGGGCAGCGCGGTAGTGGACGAGTTCGCCGCGTTTGGCGGATGGGACCAGCCGACACTGGTCGCGTTCTACACGAGCACCGGGCGGGGCGAGTGCATCACCTACAGTACCGATGACGGAAAGACCTGGGCAGAGTTTGCCGACAATCCCGTCGTAAAGCACAACGGCCGCGATCCCAAGGTCATCTGGCACGGCCCGTCTCACAAGTGGGTGATGGCCGTCTACGACGAAACAGACGGGCGGCAAATCGCCTTCTACTCATCGGAAACACTGCGCAAGTGGACGCTGGAAAGCCGCATTCCGGACTTCTTCGAATGTCCCGACCTGTTCGAACTCCCGATCGACGGCGATGCCGGCAACACCCGCTGGGTGCTCTATGCCGCGGACGGCAAGTACGTCGTCGGACAGTTCGACGGGCACGAATTCACGGTGGAGTCCGGCAAGCACCAGTTGTGGCACGGGAACTTTTACGCCGCCCAGACATACAGCGACGCGCCGGACAATCGCCGCATCCAGATCGGCTGGGGGCAGGGCATCACGTTTCCGGGGATGCCGTTCAACCAGCAGATGACGATCCCGGTGGAACTCTCGCTCCGTTCCACCGACGACGGCCCGCGGATGTTTGCCGAACCGGTTGCG
>CAZWGW010000194.1:0-10143 GCA_964633565.1 uncultured Planctomycetaceae bacterium | reverse complement strand
GACGTCGACCAGTTGCCAAACCTGATCGAAGAAGTCGTGAACGAATACTACTTGCGGCACCGTTCCGGGCAGACGTTCAGCGCCTACTGGCGCGAGAAGCTGCAGGCGCGCGAGGCGGACAAGGTTGGCGACGCCGACTACCAGCAGCCGACCTGGCTGTGCGAGAAATGCGAGTATGAACACATCGGCGAAGACCCGCCGGTGTTCTGTCCGGGCTGTGCGGGGCTGCGTCGATACTTTGCGCGGCTGGACGACGGAGAAAGTAGGTCCCGCCTGCCGGGCGGGACCGCAAATGAAGGTCACGCTCCCGATGCCGGTCCCGCCCGGCAGGCGGGACCGGCGCCCGGCTATCAATTCGCGGCGCTGGAATCGGCGTTGACCGACTCCACCGGACTGAAGGTCGAGGTCAACGGCAGGGAGTTCGCGCTGTTTCGCGTGAACGGCAAGGTGTATTGTCTCGACGCCGTCTGTCCGCACGCCGGCGGACCTCTGGCGGAGGGGGAGATCAAGGACGGCGTCGTCACCTGTCCGTGGCACGGTTGGACGTTCAACGCCTGCACCGGCTGCAGCGTCGATCCGCCGGGGAACAACGTTGAGTCGTATCCGACGCTCGTCGAGCACGGCTTGGTCTACATCAACGTCGAGCGGGTCGCAGAGCCGACGGCTGCGAACGTGTAAGGCACGCCGATGCCCGCGATCCAGCAAACACCGGTCAAACGCACGGACGCGGTCCGGCAGATTGAGTTGCCGGTCCTGTCGGTGACAGGTCCTGATCTGGTGCGGCGTCTGCTCGATGACCAGCATCAGTTGACGGCGGTCGAACGCTTCTCACGCGACCACGCCATCGGCGATGTTCCCGCACAGTCGCGCTACTACTCGAAACTCCTCCCCGCCGCGCCTCCCGGTCCCGGCCAGCAGTACGCGTTTGAAGTCGACCTCGACCGCTGCTCCGGATGCAAGGCGTGCGTGACGGCTTGCCACGCGCTGAACGGGCTCGACGATCACGAAACCTGGCGCGACGTCGGCCTGCTGATCGGCGGGACGACGGCCCATCCCGTCATGCAGCACGTGACGAGCGCCTGCCATCATTGTCTGGAGCCAGCCTGCATGGCGGGCTGTCCGGTCGATGCTTACGAGAAAGACCCTGTTACCGGGATAGTGAAACATCTCGACGACCAGTGCTTCGGCTGCCAGTACTGCACGCTCGCCTGCCCGTACGATGTGCCCAAATACCACGCGGCCAAGGGGATTGTGCGTAAGTGCGATCTCTGTTCGGACCGGCTGAAGGTCGGTGAAGCGCCGGCCTGCGTCCAGGCGTGTCCCCACGAGGCGATCGCCATCAGAGTCGTCGACGTGCGGCAGGTTGTGGAAGACGCAGAAGCCAACGTGTTCCTCCCTGCCTCGCCGGAGCCGCACCTCACACTTCCGACGACGACCTACAAGACGCGCCGCGTCTTCCCGCGGAACATGCTGCCGGCCGACTATTACTCCGTCAGCCCGCAGCTCCCGCACTGGCCGTTGATTGTCATGCTGGTCCTGACGCAACTGTCGGTCGGAGCGTTCTGCATCAACGTCCTGCTGGAAAAGTTGTTCGACCCGGCGATTGCGACGGCGCTGAACCCGATCCAGGTGACTTCCGCGCTGGCGTTCGGCCTACTCGCGCTGGCCGCCAGCACGCTGCACCTCGGTCGGCCGCAATACGCCTTTCGCGCGGTCATTGGACTGCGGCATTCATGGCTCAGCCGCGAGATTGTGGCGTTTGGTCTGTTTGCGGGTGCTGCGTTTCTGTATGCGGCAACATCCTGGCTGATTCCGACGCCTGTTCCGGTGGCACGAATGCTTGGTTGGAGCGTGGCCGGCGCCGGCATTGTCGGTGTGTTCTGTTCCGTGATGATCTACGTTTTCACGCAGCGGGAGTTCTGGAGTCTGCACGGCACGGCAGCGCGGTTTGGTCTGTCCGCGCTGCTGCTGGGGTCCGCCGCGACGTGGCTGACGGTGCTCATCGCACTTCGCTCGACGGACGGCGCCGCCGCGGATCGACTGCTGGAATCCTGCGGCTTCTGGCTCAGCCGCGGGATCCTGTATGTCGCCGCGGCCAAACTGGTGTTTGAACTGGCGCTGTTCCGGCACCTCGGTGCGCGGCGGGTCACGAGCCTCAAGCGGTCCGCGCTGATGATGGCTGGCCCGCTGTCGAACGTTTGTCTCGCGCGTTTTGCGGCGGGCCTTCTCGGGGGCGTGATCATGCCGCTGATGCTCATGGCGTCGCAGTCCGACGATTATTGGCGATCGTCGCTGCTGATCCTCGTCGTGATGATGTTTGTAGCGTGCCTGGCGGGAGAGTTGCTGGAGCGCTACCTGTTCTTCGCCGCCGTGGCCGCGCCGCGAATGCCGGGAGGGCTGCAGCCGTAGCGAGTCGCAAGATTTCTCTGCGTCTTCCGCGCCTCTGTGGTGGAAGTAGTGCACCGCAGTGGCGCGGAAGACGCAGAGAAAATGGCAATTACACGGAAATGGAACGAGGTTATGAAGTGACAACGTTGATGCACGCTCCAAGCGGGCCGCTGACGCGCGAGTTGTTGCTCGCACCGGGTGGTTTCGGGCTGGGGAGGGTTCCCGCGCGGCTGAAACCGGACGCCGCGACCGACATGATCTGCGGCTACTGCTCCACCGGCTGCAGCCTCAAGGTCCACCTGCGGGACGGCATTGCCGTCGGTCTTTCTCCGAACACGGATTATCCGGTGAACCTCGGCATGGCCTGCCCGAAAGGCTGGGAAGCACTGACGGTGCTGAATTCGCCGGAACGTGCCGCGACTCCGCTGCTGCGAAATGGTTCCGGCACGCTGCGGCCCGTCGACTGGGACACCGCCTTGCGCGCATTCGTCGACCGGTTCAAGGCGATCCAGTCCGAACACGGCCCGCACAGTGTGGCGTTCCTCGGCACCGGCCAACTCCCGACGGAAGAACTGGCGTTCCTCGGTTCACTCGCCAAATTCGGCATGGGAATGCTGCACGGCGACGGCAACACCCGGCAGTGCATGGCCACGTCGGTCGTGGCGTACAAGCAGTCGTTCGGCTTCGACGCGCCGCCGTACACCTACGCCGACTTTGAGGAATCGGACGTGATCGTCCTCATCGGCGGCAACCTCTGTCTGGCCCATCCGATTCTCTGGGAGCGGGTGCTGCGCAATCGGCATCATCCCGAGATCATTGTGGTCGATCCGCGGATGACCGAAACGGCGATGAACGCCACGCTGCACCTGCCGCTGGCTCCCAAGTCCGATCAGTCGCTGCTGTACGGCGTCGCCCGAATGCTCATCGAGCGCGGCTGGATCAACGACGAGTTCATCAAAGACCACACCGAGGGTTGTGCCGAATTCGCCGCGTTCGTTGAGCCGTTCACACTGGAGCGCGTTGCAGCTGAGACCGGATTGCCGGCGCAGCAGATCGAGCGGTTCGCCGAAATGATCCACGCCGGCGAGCGCGTGTCGTTCTGGTGGACGATGGGGGTTAACCAGAGCTACCAGGGGGTCCGCACCGCGCAGGCAATCATCAATTTGACGCTGATGACTGGCAACATCGGCCGGCCGGGCACCGGCGCGAACTCGATTACGGGCCAATGCAACGCAATGGGGTCGCGGCTGTTCAGCAATACGACGAACCTGCTCGGCGGCCACGACTTCGCCAATGCAGTGCACCGTCAGAAGATCGCCGGCATCCTCGGGATTCCGGAACCGTGCATTCCGACGGAGAACAGTTGGGCCTACAACGAAATCATGGAGGGGATCCTCCGCGGCAGGATCATGGGGCTGTGGGTCGTCTGCACGAACACGGCCCATTCGTGGATCAACCAGCACCTCGCGGCCGACATCTTGGACCGGCTCGAATTCCTCGTCGTCCAGGATATGTACCACACGACCGAGACGGCGCAGGTCGCCGATCTGGTGCTCCCCGCGGCCGGGTGGGGAGAGAAGGAAGGGACATTCATCAATTCCGAGCGGAGGATCGGGCTCGTCAAGAATGTCGCCCGGGCGCCGGGAGAGGCGCTTTCGGACTTCCACATCTTCCGGCTGCTCGCCCACTACTGGGGCTGCGGCGACCTGTTTGCCGCGTGGGATTCTCCGGAGGCCGTATTTCAGATCCTCAAACGCTGTTCGGCCGGCCAGCCGTGCGACATCACGGGCATCACCGACTTCGCGATGATCGATGCGGCGGGGGGCATTCAGTGGCCGTTCGCGAAGGGCGAACAGTTGAATGAAGAGGGATCAGAGATGAGCGATTCTGCTATCGAACTCTCTCATCCCTCATCTCTGATCCCTCATCTCTCATCCTGCCGCGAACGCCGCCTGTTCGAAGACGGCCGCTTCTTCACCCCGACCGGCCGCGCAAAGTTCCTGTTCGAGGAGCCACGACCGCTGTCAGAGCCGAAGTCAGCGCGGTATCCGTTCGTCCTGCTCACCGGCCGCGGCTCGGCATCGCAGTGGCACACCCAGACGCGCACCCGGCAGTCGGCCGTACTCCGCAAGTTGTACCCGGAGCGGCCCTTCATCGAAATTAATCCAGCCGATGCGCGGGCGCTTTCGATATGCCAGAACGACTGGGTGACGGTCGCTTCGCAGCGCGGCCGGCTGCGGGCGCGGGCCTTCCTTACGCCGGCCGTCCAGCCGGGGCAGGTGTTCATGCCGATGCACTATGTTGAGACGAACCGCCTCACGGACGCCGTGTTCGATCCGTACTCGAAGCAACCGTCGTACAAGGCGTGCGCCGTGCGGGTGGAGCCCGAGAGGTAAAATGGCTGCAATGAGAGATGAAGGATGAGCGATGAGGTGCGGCATCAATTGTTCCTCAATGCTCTCATCGCTCATCGAATCCGGCACCGGTCTGTGCAGCGGCCGGTCACGCGCAATCGATTGCGCGCGAATACCCGGTAGCCGACGTTGAGCGTCTGCCGGACACCGGGCCAGCGGCTGATCGCGACCAGCCGGCGGAAGCCGACCGCGCCGTACAGTTGCCGGAATACCTCCACTCCCTTGATCCAGGTTCCATCCGGCAGGCGGCCGTGAATCTCGCCCATCAGATCACCATAGGTCTTGCCGAGTGGGGCAGCGTCGAATGCGGGTTCGCTGATGTCCGTAAATCGGATGAATTGCCGGCCATCGAGACGCCGCAGCATGCCGATCTCGCGGCGACAGAGCGGGCACTGGCCGTCGTAGAAGACTTCGACTTGTGGGGAGTGTACGGTTCGATTGTCAGCGACTTGTGACGGCGGCGTCTGTGTTTCGGTCGTCATTCATGGATTCCGACGTGGGTCTGAACTACTCGCAGGTCGAACCGCAATCATCGTCCACAATTCACCGGATTTTGCTGACGGGCTGGCAGCCGCGGATGGATATCCGCGGAACAAGTGAAAACTACAGGACGGTTTCAGCTTCATTCTCCACCACTCTACGGCAGGGAGTTGGACGCCTCGGCGTACTGCACCTTGTCCGCTCCTGACAGGCGCACAAGGTCCGGCAAATCATAGAGTTCCAGCGCACCATGCACCGCGCCGGTAAGCTGCCCCGTCGGTGCCGACTGCCGGACAACCGACGCCCAGTCGCGCCTCACGTTTCGCAGCGTGACGGACGTGAACAGTTCCGGACGAAGTGCCGCCGCATGCAATGCGGCGAGGCCCGCTTCGCCAACGCCCACCAAATGTACCTCGCGCGGCTGCTTCGTCTCGTAGTAGGCGACAAAGTGCGCCGCCGCAAGGGCATCCTCTACCTGCAGGCCGACCAGCGGCTTCCCCAGGAGATAGGCGAGGTAAAACGTTTTCCAGTTGCCGAGTACCTTGTCCGGCTTGGCAGAAGCCGTTTCGCCACAGCCGCGCAGGTCCACCGCGACGACGACGTATCCGTCCTGCACCAGTTCCTCGATCGCCCCGCCGGGGGCGCCGTCGGCAAGTTTGCCGTCTTCGTGCAGATACAGGTACGCCCCGGCACGCGGTTCCGGCGGGTGGTACGTCAGCGCTGGCAGCGTGCTCGTATCCGTATGCAGCACGAGCTTGTCAATGTGATAGCCGTCACGCTGAACCCGGCCGATGTCGTCCCACGTCGGTTTCGGCAACTGGTCGTTCGGCCGTACGCCGAGCAGCGCGCGGATCCGATCTGCCATCCCCTCGGGCGGCGTCTCGTCCCACACTTTGCGCCGCGTGTCGGCCAGTTCGGCTTCCCGCTCGGCATTCAGATCAAAGACCGACTTCTCCCCGGGCAGCCGCAGGACCTGGCCCGCCTCGGTGCAAAGTAGTTCCTGCTCGGGACGCACCTCCAATTCGACCGCTTCCACTGGATCATCGCGATCGAGCAGCCAGCGCTGCATCCACTGCGCGATTGCCGCCAGGTTCTCCGGCTTGACGCCGTGCGGTCCCTCGACTTCCACCAGGTCCACCTGCTCCGGCCGGCCGAGGCGGGCGTAAATCCGTTTCGCCTGCCGGTAGTTGTCCCACGTCCCGCCGATGTCGAAGAAATCGCCGGTCGTGGCGCTGATCAGCGTCGGGCGTGGCGCGCGGAGCAGAACATAGTCCGGCTGGTCGAGGCCGAATGCGATCTGGCCGTAGATGTTCTGTTCCGCATCCTGCGGGCCGATCGTGTCGATCAGCCGCCGAAAGGTCGTGAGATAACACGCCGGCGCGGCGCACGTCACGCGATCGTCCAGCGCCATCACGTAACTCGTCAGCGTCCCGCCGCCGGAACAACCGGTGAAACCAATCCGCTGCGGGTCAATTTCCGGCCGGCTCACGAGGTAGTCGATCGCCCGCATCGCGTCCCAGATCCGATAGCGGGCCGTGTTCCGGCCGACGAGGATCGAACCAACGCCGATCAGGAAGTGCTCGGTTGTCGTGCCGGAAAATTGCGGCTGGCCGTCGGGGTCCAGGATCTGCGACCGTTCCCCCTGGCCGATCGGGTCAAAGCAGAGCGCGGCCATGCCCTGCCGCGCCAGCATGATTCCGAACCGCTGGTTGTAGGCGGCCGTTTTGGCCGTGCGGCTGTGGCCACTTGACACGCCGACCCCCGGAAAGGGGCCGGGCCCGTCGGGCAGGTACAGGTTGGCGGTGACGTGATGTTGCGGCTGGCTCTCGAAGATCACCTTTTCGATGCGGTATCCCTCCCCCTCAATCGTGCCGACGGTCACTGCATTGAGCGGCGTCCGTTCGGGCAAGCCGCCCAGTTGGCGGATGAAGAACTCGCGCAGCCGCTGCTGGTAGGCGCGGATGTCATCGGGCGTCTTGAGTTGCTCGTACGCCTCGTTGCGGCGATCCTGTGCCGCGGCGGCTTCCGGCTGCAGTTGGGCGTATAGCGCCGCCTCCGCGCGCTCGGCCTCCGGCAGGCAGTTGAGGTCCTCGGGCGGCGCGGCAGCGCACGCCATCAGCACTGTGAGAATTGCCGGCGACATACGCTTCCCTCCCAGGCGAGTCCGGAGTCACACATTTTTCAGACCGTAGAACTTGATCGCGTTCTGCGACCAGAGTTTGCGCTGCTCGGCCGCGGGACGCTCCGCGATGATCTCGCGGAGGGCCATAATCCAGTCCTTGAGCGGCGCACCGAGCAGGCAGACCGGCCAGTCGCCGCCGAACACGACGCGGTCGGGACCAAAGGCGCCGAGACAGTGATTCACCACGGGCGCCAGGTTGTCGGCCGTCCATCCCTGTGGAGCACGGGCTACGATCCCGGAGATTTTACAAATCAAGTTGGGTCGCCCGGCGAGCGCCTCAATGTCGCGTTTCCACTGGTCCGGGTCATGCGACGTCTTGTCCCGGTTGGCGGCGAACGCTTTGGGATCGGCATTGCCGCAGTGGTCGAGGATAAACCGTGTGTCCGGACAAATCTCCGACAGTTTGAGGCCGTCCCTGAGTTCGCCGGGACGCATGCAGAGGTCGAAGCTGAGCCCGTGCTTGCCAAGCGCGCGGATGCCGCGCACGAATTCGTCCCGCAGGCAGTAGCCGGCCGGGCTCCGTTCATTGTGAATGACTTCGCGCACCCCCTTTACGTAATCGCTGTCGGTAAAGCGTTTGACGTATGCCTCGAAATCGGGCGAGGCGGGCCGGCCGCCGATGACCGCTGCCACGGTCGGTTTGTCCTTGTCGCGGCACAGGCCGATCACGAATTCTGCCTCGGCGACCTCTTCCTCCGGTGCGACGTCGACTTCCATGTACACGGCGCGGACATTGAAGCCTTTCGTCGCCGCCACGTACTCCTGCGTCCGGTAGTCATGCTTGAGTACCTCCTCGGCGGACTCCAGCCACGGGAGTTTCTGCCGCGACAGGTCCCACAGGTGCTGGTGACAATCGATGATCAGCGCATCCGGAGCATCGTCGGCCGCCGGGGCGAGACGGGAGAGAGTCGGCACTGCCAGCGCGGCGGCCGCCGACTGCATGAAATCGCGGCGAGTGAGTGACATCATGGGGTGTTCTCCGGCGGACGCTGCGGATTCAGGAAACACTGCACTGGAGAATGATCGTTTAACTCGTCGCCGCAGGCGAGGCAAGCGACGACCGACTCCCCCCTCGCCTGCGGCGACGGGTTAAACAACTTCAGGCCAGGATGTCATGCACGACATGGCCATGCACGTCCGTCAGGCGGAAGTCACGGCCGGCGAGGTGGAATGTGAGTCGCTCGTGGTCGAAGCCGAGCATGTGCAGGATCGTTGCCTGCAGATCGTGGATGTGGACCGGGTTTTCCGCAATGTGGAACCCAAGTTCGTCCGACGCACCGTAGGTGAGGCCCGACTTCATACCACCGCCGGCCATCCACATGCTGAACGCCTGCGGGTGATGGTCGCGACCCAGGGCGCGGCCGAGCGCCGGGTTTGATTCCACCATCGGCGTGCGGCCGAACTCCCCTCCCCAGATCACGAGCGTTTCATCGAGCAGCCCGCGCTGCTTCAGATCGCGCACGAGCGCCGCACTGGCCTGATCCGTCGCGGCGCAATTGTTCTTCACATTGCCGGCCACGTCGCTGTGGGCGTCCCAGCCTTCGTGGTAGATGTTCACGAACCGCACGCCCCGCTCAATCATCCGCCGCGCGAGGAGGCACGCCCGCGCGAACGACGGCTTGTCCGGGTCGCAACCATACAGGTCGAGCGTCTCCCGGGTCTCGTTGCGCAGGTCCGTCAGTTCCGGGGCCGACGACTGCAGGCGGAACGCCATTTCATACGAGGCGATGCGCGTGGCGATCTCCGGGTCCCCTTCGACGTCAAGCCGTCGCTGGTTGAACCGGCGGATCAGGTCCAGTGAGTCGCGCTGCAGCGCCGCGTCAACTCCGGGCGGGCTTGAAACGTCAAGGATCGGGTCCCCCTGGTTGCGGAACCGCACGCCGGAATAGATCGTCGGGAGGAACCCGCTCGACCAGTTGGCCGACCCGCCGCTGATGCCGCTGCCCGTCGACATCACGACAAATGCGGGCAGTTCCTCCGTTTCGGCACCCAGGCCATACAGCACCCACGAGCCGAGACTGGGGCGGCCGGGCTGGGCGAAGCCTGAGTTCAGAAAGATCTGCGCCGGCGCGTGGTTGAACTGGTCTGTCCGCAGCGAGCGGATGATGCAGATGTTGTCCGCGACGCCGGCCAGATGCGGCAGCATCTCCGACAACTCAGCACCGCTCTCTCCATGGCGGGCGAATTTGTAGCGCGGGCCGAGCACTGCGGCGTCAGGGCGGATGAAGGCGTACCGCTGGTCGCCATAGACCGACGGCGGCAGCGGCTTTCCTTCGAGCTTCGTCAGCTCCGGTTTATTGTCGAACAGCTCCAGTTGACTCGGAGCGCCGGCCATAAACAGGTGGATCACGCGCTTCGCGCGCGGCGTGAAGTGCGGTTGTTTCGGTGCAAGCGGATCGGCCGTCGCCCCACGACCGACCGTCGTCCATGCACCAGTCAACAAACCGGCCAGCGCCATCCTGGCGAGACCGACTCCGCAGTCCGCAAAGAAGTGCCGACGGTTGAGCCGGATCGCTCGTTCGGAATCGGGGATCATGGCTGTTCTCGCTTTCGGAGTGCGGTGACTTGTCGCCGCTTTCGGAATTTTCGGATGCGGTCTGGCCGTGAGCAGAACGAAAATCACAAAGCGGAGACAAGTCTCCGCACTCCAAACTTAGACAGACTCGTCTCCGCACATTC
>CAZWGW010000193.1:0-10200 GCA_964633565.1 uncultured Planctomycetaceae bacterium | reverse complement strand
CACGCCGAGGGGAACCCACCACAGGCAGAACGCTGCCGCCGTGCGCAACTCCCGCCACACGAGAGCGCCGCACGTGCGGGCCAGCGGCGTGCCACGCTGGACGGCCCATCGCAACGAGCGAACCCGGCGAGTCGACGAACTCCGGCGGGCGAAATCCGTCAGCCATCCGAAGCGCGGGACAGGCAGCGCCATGTCGCCGGCCGCCCAGCGCAGACTGAGCCACAGGTCGATGCACGCTACTGCGCCCACGACCGCGAAGTACACGCGGTGCCCGTGGGCGTCCCCCAGATTGCCGACGACGCCCGTCACAACCAGTTCCGTCACCGCCGCACACAGCACGACCACGAGTACCCGCCGCACGAGCAACGAAAAGAGCAGGCCCCAGACAAGGATCCCGACCACGGCACGCGCCAGGAGCGACAGATCATGCTCGATGGCCTCCTGCAGCGAGACGTGCGCCAGGATGGAAGCTCCCCAGCCAGTCAGCAGAGACACGCCCGCAAACGCCCCGACTGTCATGACGGCAAACAGCCACTTGGCCGCCACCAGTGGTCCTCGTCGCAGCGGCATTTGCCGCAGACAGAGATCGGTCTCCTCTTCGCGCTCTCCGGCAAACAGGATCCCTGCGCAGGCGGCGGCGTAGCACGCGCTGAGGACAAAGGCCAGCGCAAACGCACCCGCCCCGAGGCTGCGCGGCTCCACGCTGAACGCCGCCACCCCCTGCAGCAGCACCGTCCCCGTCAGCAGCGACAGCCACACGCTCCGCTGCACGCGGTATTCCTTCCAGATCAGCCGGCCGACATTCGCCTGCCACACGGTCCGTTCTCCCGGAATTGTCTCGTTCGCGATGGATCTCAGGAAATGCCAATCGCCACGACTGCGGGCGTCGCCGCAATTGTCTTGCCCGGATGCCGGTACTCCCGCAGCAGCGCCAGCAGGATGTCCTCCAGCGACGGACTGCGCACCTGGAACGGCGCCGTCTCCTCCCGCCGGCAGTTGTCCGCGAGCTGCGACTCATCCAGATCCCGTACCATCCACACGTGCTCATGCCCGAACTGCACGTGCGCGAGCACATTGCCCGGAATCGCCGGCGGCGGCGTGGAGGCGTCGGCCAGCGTGACCACGACCTCACGAGTGGTCCGCTTGAGGTTATCCAGCGCTTCAATACAGACCAGCTTGCCCCCCTGCAGGATGACGACCATGTCTG
The DNA here is from genome assembly GCA_964633565.1 of uncultured Planctomycetaceae bacterium. Classification (GTDB taxonomy): domain Bacteria; phylum Planctomycetota; class Planctomycetia; order Planctomycetales; family Planctomycetaceae; genus CAZWGW01. The sequence goes on along the minus strand of CAZWGW010000193.1, from coordinate 8,993 downwards.
CGACGCGCTCGACTTCCGCCACCTGATGGCTCGAGAGCAGAACGGTCCGCCCTTCCGAGGCAATGTCCACCATGCTCTCCAGAAACTCCCGCCGCACCAGCGGGTCGAGGCCCGACGTCGGTTCGTCCAGGATCAGCAGCTCCGGCTTGTGGGCCAGGGCGAGCGACAGCGCCACTTTCGCCCGCATCCCCTTGGAGAGCGTCCTGATCACCTTCCGGCCGTCGAGTTCAAACCGCTCGACGTACTGCGCATACACGCGCTGATAGCCCGGCGGATAGAATCCCGCGGCAAACCACCCGATCTCGTCGATCGTCATCCATTCGTACAGCGTCGGTCGTTCGGAGACGTATCCGACCCGGCGGCGGATGTCGAGCCCGTACTGCCGGCTGTCCATCCCCAGCACTTCGGTCCGGCCGGCGTCGGCCCGTTCCAGTCCGAGCAGTACGCGGATGGCCGTCGTCTTGCCGGCGCCGTTCGCGCCGAGCAGCGCGCACACGCGGCCGGGCGGCACTTCGAAGGACAGGTTGTCCAGTGCCGTCACGCGGCCGAATTGTTTGCTGACGCCGTGGAATCGAATGACGGGAGTCATGAATTGTCCTGTCTGCTCTCAAGTCGTGACAGTTCCGCGTCAACCAGTCCACGCACTTCAGCGGGCGTGATCTGGTTCCGCAGCGCCTCACTGAGGATCGAGCGCAACCGGTCCCGGATCAGGTCGAGCCGCTCAGACCGCCAGCGCTGAGGCGCTTCGGGGGTCACGGCCAGGCCCGTCCCGCGGATCGGCAGCAGGATCCCCTCTGATTGCAGGTCGCGATAGGCGCGGGCCACGGTATTCGGGTTGACGGCCAGCCGCCCCGCCATGTCGCGCACTGAAGGAACGTGTTCACCCACCTGCAGCCCGGCGTTGGCGACGGCGAATTTCACGTGCCGTACAATCTGCTCGTAGATCGGAATGCCGTTCTGGGCGTCGATATGGAAATGCATGGCAGCGCCTACTGTACTATCACGATAGTACAGTATCCCGCCGACGTGTCAAGTGGCAATTTGTTGACTCCGACTCTGCACGCCAGAACCCAGCAGCGACTCGCCCTGCTCCGCCCCCTTCTCCATCACAAACAACCCGTACTGCATCGCCTTCGTGTGATACGCCAGCAGAATCCGGAACAGCGTCAGCGCAAACACCCGGTTCCCCTGCTTTGAATCGAAGAGCGCCTTCATGTACTTCGTCGACGTGAACAGCCGTCCCAGCAGCCGCCTCGCGCAGATCCACCATGTCTTTCGGACGTGCCGGCCCAATTCCTCGTAGCGCACAAGTTTCAACCCGGCATCCGCGATCATCTGGCGGTACTCGTCGGCCGAGCCCATGCTCGGCAGCCGCCCCTCGGAGCAAATCGGCTCCAGCAGGTGCCGCACTTCCCACTTCCGCGGCGACGGGTGTGCCAGCCAGGCATAGATTGCCGCCCGCTTGCCGGGCTTCAGCACGCGCGCGATCTCCTGAAAGTACCGCGGCTTGTCCGGCACGTGCGCCAGACATTCGATCGAAACCAGGGCGTCGAATGACGCATCCGGGAACTCGTTCGTCAGCCAGTTCTGCAGCCGGTAGCGCGGGTTGCCGGCGCCGTTGGCCTGCGCGCACGCGTATTGAAATTGCGCCTGCGAGACGGTCACCCCCGTGACCTGCGCCTTGTACACCTTGGCCAGAAACCGCGCGGTGCCGCCGTAGCCACAGCCCACGTCGCACACGACCGTCCCGTCCCCGACACCCGCTTCTTCGGCGACCAGCCGGATCAACTGCTCGCAGGCCTGCTCCGGCGACTCGCTGCCGCTCTTCCACAATCCGTGGTGGACGTGCTCCCCCCAGATGTCGCGGTAATAGACATCGAGGTCGTCATAATGCCGGCCGACCGCTTCGACGGTCGGGGGTTGGCGGGGGATAATCATTGGCGAGGGTCAGGAAGACTTACCGACGGACCAGTGGTCGTTTGGTGGTTTGGTAATTTGGTCGTCTGATGACGCGGGTCGGAACGATACCAAACGACCACGCTACCAAACCACCAGGCGACCAGGCCACCAGACCACCAAACGACCCCATTCCCCTACCCCCGCAGCCGCAGCGTGGCCAACACCCACAACGCCCCCACGGCGTCCTTCCAACTGATCTTCGACTCCCCCACCGTCCGGTCCCTGAACACGAAGGGTACCTCCTCGAACGTACACCCCACACGGCGGCAGCGAAACAGGATCTCCTCCTGGATGGCATAGCCCCTGGCCCGGATCCGGTTCAGGTCGATTTCCCGCAGGCGCTCCACGCGATACGCGCGAAAGCTCCCGCTGTTGTCCCGCGTCGTCAAGCCCAGGACAAGCCGCGCGTAGGTGTTGATCCCCCGGCTCATGAAATGCCGGTGCGGACCCCAGCCTTCAACGCCACCCCCCGGTACATAGCGCGACCCCACGGCGACATCCACCCGCTCCGTTGCCGCGAGCAGTGCCGGGAGCACTTCCGGCGGATGTGAGAAGTCCGCATCCATGTTGATCAGCAGGTCGTAGCCCTGCTCGATGCCGTCGCGAAAAGCCGCCACTGTGGCGGTGCCCAGCCCCTGCTTCCCCGGCCGATGCAGCACGCGGACACGCGGATCTCGCGCCGCCAGTTCGTCCGCCAGCACACCGGTCCCGTCGGGAGAATTGTCATCCACGACGAGCACGTCAGCCTGCGGGAGTTGTGCGTGGATTGCCGGCACGAGCCGCTCCAGGTTCCCGCGCTCGTTGTACGTGCACAGCGTCACGAGCACTCGCCGGCCCTCAGCCATGGCCGTCCCGCTCCTGCACTCGCCGTTTACTTCTGCTCCGTCTCGTCGCGGTCGTAGCGGCTCTTGCGCGTCGCCCAGGTGAATTCGCGCTGCTTCACGTGTTTGTCGAGGAACTCCAGGATCTTTGGCTCGACTTTCGCGGCGGGATTCGCCAACAGGTCGGTCCCCCGGGCGTTGGTGTTCGGCCGCACAAACTCCGCCCGCTCCTCGTTCTGCTTGACCGAACTGACGACGTCGAAGGCCTTCTCGGCCTGCTTGCGATCCGCGGCGTCACGCGTTCCGGCAATGATCTGGAATGCAATCTGAAACACCGGATTCTTGAGGTTGTTCAGGGCGCGCGTCGAACTCAATCGTCCGGCGGTGGTGGTCGGAGACAACATGACCAGCGCCTGCACGTCCTGGCCTCGCGGCGTACCGGGCGTCCCGCCCGGACCGTCCAGATAAGGTGTCTGCGCCCAGTCCCATTCCGTGAACTGCACAGCCACAGGGCACATCGTGTCGCTCGCCACGACACCCAGCTTGCGGATGTTCAGTTTCTGATTTTCGTGCTCCTGCACCAGAAAATTCTTGACCGCCGCCAGGTCGCCCTGCGCCATCTTGCCGTAGTCGTTGTTGTCGATCATGGTCGGCTGCCCCTCGACCACGCTCTCACCGTGCTTCCGCAGGTCGACCGTCACGACAGCGAAGCCAAGCCTTTTCTGGAGCACTTCCGGAAACGGTTCGCCTCCCTGCGGCGCCGAACTCTTGTCCCAGAATAACCGGCTCCCCCCTTCACCGTGCAGCAGGATGACCACCGGAGCATTTTTCACACCGCTCGGGTTCTTGTCCTTCATCGCCGGATAGTACGTGATGTGAATCGGGAACCGATCGCCGCCGGCCTCCAGCACTTCGGGACGCGGTTTCTCGTCGTCCTGTGCCCATGCGGCCGGACCTCCGCCACCCAGCAGCATGATCGTCGCCCAGTACGCCACGATTGAACTGCGCAGCCTGAGGCCAGCGCCTACCGCACCGCGAACAGGGAAACCCGGCAACATAGAGTGACCTCCCGTGGAACGTGCGATCCGCTGTATTTTTCGCCCGCTCAGCCTGATTTGACCGAACTTCAGTGTAGACCGGTGTATCAGGCGGGTCAATCAGCAGTCGGCGTCCCGATGCGTTTCCGCCTAAGCAAACGTCTCGATCGCCGGCACAGTTTGCCCGACCCGAGCGCGCGACGTGCCCCTGTAGCCGGCCTCAGTGAGGCCGGGATTGCACTGCAGTTTCGGCCGCCGGATTTGCGGCAACCGAGGTCACTGACCCCGGCTGCAGGCCAGGTTTAACAAGATCGTCACGTCAGTTCGGCCGGTCGATGCGGATGTGCAGATCGCGCAATTGCCGGTCGTCCACTTCCGCCGGCGCGCCGGTCAGCAGGTCCGACGCTTTCTGCGTCTTCGGGAACGCAATCACGTCCCGGATATTGTCGTATCCGGCGAACAGCATCACCCAGCGGTCCAGCCCCAGCGCGATGCCGCCGTGCGGCGGCGCGCCGTAACGCAGCGCCTCCAGCAGAAAGCCGAACCGTCGCTCGGCCTCGTCCGGCGGGATTTTGAGCAGGTCGAACACCTGCTGCTGCACCTGCGGGTCGTGAATACGGATGCTGCCGCTCGCCGCTTCATAGCCGTTGCAGACCAGGTCGTACGACAGCGCCCGCACCCGCCCGGGGTCGCTCTGCAGGTACGGCACGTCCTCCGGCATGATCGAACAGAACGGGTGATGCTCTGCGTCCCAACGGTTCTCTTCCGCATTCCACGTGACGAGCGGGAAGTCGAGCACCCACGAGCAGTGGATCTCGCTGGGATCGTAAAGCTGTAGTTCCTTGCCGAACCGGTTGCGCAGTGCCGCCAGCGCGGCGGAAGTGACCTTGTTCGTGTCGGCCACGAACAGCAGCAGGTCGCCGTCCTCCCCCTGCATCTTGCGAATGATCGCCGCCTGCTGCTCGTCGTTGAAGAATTTGGCGAGCGACGAATCGAGTTTTCCCGCCGTCACTTTGAAATAGGCCAATCCCTTCGCCCCGTAGTCGCCGACCAGGTTCTTGAGGTCGGTGTCGAGGATTCGCCGGCTGTACTTCTCGGCACACCCCCTGGCGTTGATGCCGCGCACCCGTCCACCGGAGGCGATCGTGTTCTGGAATACGCCGAATCCGCAGTCCCGCGCGATTTCGCCGATGTCGACGAGTTCCATTCCGAACCGCAGGTCGGGCTTGTCCGAGCCGTAGCGTTCCATCACGTCGTGGTAGGTGTGGCGCGGCAGCGGCAGCGGACATTCCGTGCCGCGCACGTGTTTCACCATCGCCGCCACCAGCCCGTCGATCACCTGGACCAGGTCTTCGCGGGTGATGAACGACATCTCCACGTCGATCTGTGTGAACTCCGGCTGCCGGTCGGCCCGCAGGTCCTCGTCGCGGAAGCACCGTGCGATCTGCATGTAGCGGTCGTAACCGGCCACCATCAGAAGCTGCTTGTAAAGCTGCGGCGACTGCGGCAGTGCATAGAAGCTCCCTTCATGCACGCGGCTCGGCACGAGGTAATCCCGCGCCCCTTCCGGCGTGCTGCGGCCGAGCATCGGCGTTTCAATCTCGAGGAACCCCTGTTCGTCGAAGTAGTCCCGCACGCACTTCGTCAGCCGGTGCCGCAGAATCATCGCCCGCTGCAGTTCCGGCCTCCGCAGGTCGATGAAGCGGTGCTTGAGCCGCAGCTCCTCGTTGGGCAGCGACTGCCCCTCCGGCTCGAAGGGAGGCGTTTTGCTCTTGTTGAGGACGGTCAGGTCCTTCGCGCGCAACTCGACTTCCCCGGTCGGCAACTTGGGATTGGCCATATCCCCCGGCCGGGCGACGACTTCGCCCGTCACCTGGACCACATCTTCGTAGCGCAACTGCCAGGCGGTCTTCTGGATGTCGCTGTCGTCGGCCAGGTTGAATTTGACCTGCGTTTTGCCGTAGCGGTCACGCAGGTCGATGAACACGATTCCCCGGTGGTCGCGATACTTGTCGACCCAGCCGCAGATCGTCGCGGTCTGGCCGACATGTGCCTTGCGGAGTTCCCCGCAGGTGTGGGTGCGTAACACGAAACGTCTTCCTGAAAAAGAGGTTGCGCGCGAGGGAATGTCGTCCGGACACGCCGTGACCGGGAACCGGCGTCGGTCGTAACCGGTCGGCATCCGGAAAGCACGCGGCAGGCCCCGCGGCAGGCCGGCATTATAGGAGACCCGCGGGGGGCCGCAATGTTCGTTCGCCGTGGAGAACGCTGAACGTGGGGTGCGTGAACACGTGGGAGCGCTGCGCGCCGGGCGACCGCTGTTACAATGCAACCTGCGGGAAAGATGGACCTCGTCACGCGGGATTTTAGATCGGGCCACATCCTGGAGGATACACCATGTGGCCATTGAAGCTGTTCGCGTCATCGTTGCGTTGTCCGTCGTGTGCCCTGTTGGCAGCGTATTCCCTGTCTTCCCTTGTGTCCGCGTCTGCCACCGCGCAGGACCGCACCTTTGGCGTCCCGGCGATCTACACCATGGACCGCGACGGCGGCAAAGTGGAATTGGCGGCAAAGTTGCCCGGGATGAACTGGCACGGCGTGGCGGCATGGTCGCACGACGGGCAACGGATCGTCTTCGATGCCTGTCCGGAGTGGCGGGTGTTTCGGAACTCTCGTGTGTACGTCAAGGCGCTCGATGGGAGCGACGTGCAGGACCTCGGGCCGGGCTGCGGGCCGACCTGGTCGTTCGACGACACGCTGATTGCATTTCACGTCCGCGAGGACAGCACGGATGGAATCGAAGCCGGGATCTAGATGATGAAAGCCGATGGGACTCCCCGCCGGAGGCTGTGCGACGGTTGGCGGCCGCGGTGGTCACCCAACGGCGCGCGGTTGCTCTACGTAGCGCGCGATGAAGGGAAGCAGAGTCTGTTCGTATTCGACCTCGACACGAATACATCCCGCAAAGTACTGGATGCGCCGTACGCCGTCGTCACAGGGGGTGACTGGTCTCCCCAAGGGACACAAATCGTGTTCATTGGTTACAAAGAGGCCCCGTTCCGGGGAGACCTGGGCATCGTGACGCCCGGAGACGCGCGAGATGAACTTCGGATCCGGCTTTCCGGACAGATCGGCTGGACGCCGAGCTGGTCGCCGGATGGTAAGGAAATCGTCTTCTATATGATGAATGCGGCCGGCGCCCGACAGCTCCACGTCCTGGCCCCGGACGGGGACGATCCGCCGCGAATGCTCAAGAACCAGGACAGCGCGGTTTACAACGCCGACCCCGCGTGGTCGCCCGACGGGCGACGCATGGTGTTCTCGCGAGCTGCCGCAGTGGCTGAGTCCAGGTGAGGCCCGTCACGCACGCGCTACTCGAACGAGTACCCCAGCAGTGTCTGCAGCGAATACAGAAAGAGCTGCGCGTTCGCCATTGCGCCGTAATTGAACCGGAACTTCCCCTTGCTGCTGAACCACCGCGCATCGTGCGTGTCGATGTGGAACGTCCCCTGCGAAATGGAGACGTTCTTGATGTCCTCCCGGGTGATGCGCTCGGTCTTGCCTCCCAGGCAGAATTCGAGAAATCCCTGTCCCACGCGAACGACGTCGTGCTTGTTGACCTTGAACTCGACGTACCCGTGCTCTTCGAGCTCCGTCTGCAGCCGGTGAATCAGGAATCCGTTCCAGGCGTTCTCCGCGCTGCGGGCGAAATGGAACGGGTCCTTCGGCTTGGGGTTGCCGGTCTTTGATTTGTACTGTCCGGCAAGCTTCAGCAGGCAGGCGCCGTCGGCGTCGGTCCACTTGAATTCGTAGGCCGTCCCCGTGTAGATGCCGTTGTGGTAGTGCCGCGTCTGGCTGGTGGTGAGGTTGGCGGCATCGTCGAAGATCAGCAGTTCTTCGCGCGGCTCCTGTTCCCGGTCCCCCTTGAGCGTGTATCGGGCGAGGCCCGCGGCGCCGACAAACGTGCAGACGTGCTTGAAACCCATCGCAAAGTACGCGATCGCCGCCACAACAAGGCCCCCCAGACAGCCCAGCAGACTGATGGTGGGGTCCAGTTTCAGGTCGCTCATCACAACGATGCCGCCGACGAACAGGACGAGGGCGGCGCCGAGGACCAGAGACAATACGCACCGCAGGAGCGGAGAGATCGGCTGCTTGCCGCAGCGCAGCGTCGAGTCGGCCGTGATGACTTCGCCGATGTCCTGTGGCGGCGCGACAAAAAACTCCGTCTCTGGATCCAGCGGTACGCCGGCGTGCCGGGCGATCTGCTCGCCGGGCTGCCATGACGGCGCTGTTCCCCCGCGATCCGATTCGAATTCGTCCGATGGCTGGGACATGGCGTTGCAGGCGCAGGTCAGGGATCCCGGGACTGGTACTTGCCGCTATCGTGCCCGCAGACGCCGGGGCACGTCAACCGATTTCACGCGCGGGGGTACTCCCAGGGAGCGCGATACTCCCGGCGGAGCATGCGGTTCGCCTCGTCGTCATCGACAATCTGCTCCTTCGCGCCGTCCCACTCGATACTGCGTCCCAGCTTGTACGACAGCATGCCCAGCAGGCTGAGTGTCGTCGAGCGGTGCGAATTTTCGATGTTGGCCGCCGGCGTCTTGCCGCCTTCGATTGCCGCCAGAAAGTCGGCCCAGAGCAGCTTGATGTTGTGCCCGTCCGGCTCCTGCAGTTGGGCCTCCTCGTGACGCCCGGGCTGGTTGCCGTCGCTCGGGTAAAACGTCCAGCCGTCCCGCCAGCCGACGTGCAGCGTCCCCTTCGTGCCGTAGAAGTACGCGCCGATGCTGTGTTTTTCCGCCTCGTTGGCAGCGAACTTGCGATGTTCCCAGGTCGCCGTAAACGAGTCAAACTTGTAGACGGCCACCTGTGAGTCGGGCGCGTCGGTGGTCTGCTCCCGCTCGTTATTGACCGGCGCGCCGGCAATCAGGCGTCCGCCGGTCGAGTAGACCGAATTCGGATACTTCTCCTCGGACCACCACAGCATCTGGTCCAGCCAGTGGACGCCCCAGTCGCCGAGCATGCCGTTGGCGAAATCGAGGAAGTTGCGGAACCCCCCCGGATGAATCTTGCGATTGAACGGCCGCAGGGGTGCCGGTCCGCAATACAGGTCCCAGTCCAGCCCCTGGGGGGGGTCGCTGTTGGGCGGGGGGGCTTCGGGTCCGCCGCCGTA
>CAZWGW010000192.1:0-10301 GCA_964633565.1 uncultured Planctomycetaceae bacterium | reverse complement strand
CGATCCTGGAGCAGGGGCGTTACGGGTCGGTGTTTCCGACCCTGATGATGCACTCCGACGGTGACGGTGACTGGTCGCCGAAGGACTGTCACATGCTGAGAATCGAACTCGAGCGGATCGCCGAAGAGTTTCGCAAACGCCCTGCGGTCCCATTTCACTCGGAATGGCAGAGAAACGTGGCGAACCTGATCAACCTGAAGCCCGCATCGCTTTACGAGTCATTCATCGACGTTGATGGCGAACCGCTGCTGGACCGGCTGCAGAGATTGTGCGTCGTGGCGATCGAAAATGACGCGCCGATCCTGTTTCAATAGGCCGGTGCCTTGTCACCACCGCACGAGCGCCGTCCCCCACGACAGACCCGCCCCGAAGCCGCACATCAGCGCCGTGTCGCCGTGGCTGATGCGCCCGGCCTGCAGGGCTTCGTCGAGCGCGATCGGGATCGACGCGGCCGACGTGTTGCCGTAGCGCTGCATGTTGTTGAACACCTTGTCGGCCGGAATGCCCATCTGCTCCGTCGCGGCGCTGATGATGCGGATGTTCGCCTGGTGGTAGAGATACAGCGCCACGTCATGCACCGACATGCCCGTCTTTTCGAGGAGCAGTTCGGTCGTGTCGGTCAGGAGGCGGACGGCCCATTTGAAGACGCTGCGGCCGTCCATCTGCAGGTAGTTGCAGCCGGCGTCGAGGTTCTCGTGGGTGAGGGGCTGTTTTGTGCCGCCGGCCGGGCGGTCGAGGAGCGGACTGCCGCTGCCGTCGCTCCCCATCTGATAACAGAGAAAGCCCTGATGCGGCTCACCGCGGGCGAGCAGGACGGCCCCTGCCCCGTCGCCGAACAGCGGATACGTGCGCTGATCGGCCGGGTTCACGATGCGGCTGTTGCAGTCGGCGCCGATGACGAGAGCACGCCGTGAATTCCCCGTGGCGACGAACTGGGCGGCTGTGAGCAGTGCGTACATGAAACCGGCGCAGGCGGCGGCCGTGTCAAAGGCCGGGCAATCAAGTCCGAGACGGTCCTGGACGATGCAGGCAGTCGATGGACATTGATAGTCGGGTGTGAACGTGCCGACGACGAGCAGGTCGATCTCCTGTGGGTCGACATGCGCGGCGCGGATGGCGCGGCGCGCGGCTTCCACGGCGAGGTCGCTGGTGGCCATCCCGTCCGGACAGTGGCGGCGCTCCCTGATGCCGGTGCGCTGTTCAATCCAGTTGGGGTCGAAGCCGTACCGTTCGCTCAGGTCGGAGTTGGTGACGACGTTGTCGGGGACGTAGGAGCCGCAGCCGACGACCTGGACTCCGAGCAGCGACGCTGTTCTGCGCGTGAACAAGGTGCGACCGTTGAGTTCGGGTAATATTCCGGGGGACGAATCCGTCTCGATTGCGATCGCCAAACCGGTGCTCCCTGCTGACTGTTCCGGGAATCGCCTTACAGACCGACGAGCGTGCGCGACGCGACCGTCGAGATGTGGTTCGGGGTCTGCGTGCCTTCCATGGGCATAAAACGGGCGAACGGCGGGGGAAGAACGCAAGTTCTTCCGGGTACTGGGATTTCGGATTCTATCCAGACGCAATCGAGACTGCCAGCCCGAAACAGGGTGTTTCCGGCAGTTGCGGTGGGTCGCGAATGCTGGGGCGGATTATGCTGCGCGGCTGGCCACCTTGGCCTGCTTGCGGGACCGGGCCGTCTGTCCCGGCTCGGTTTTCCAGCGGCGATGAATCCAGAAGTACTGTTCCGGGGCGCGGCGGATGGCTCGCTCCAGGGCGGCCGTGTAGCGCTGGGTGATGGCCGTCACGGTGTCGCGATTGTATTCGAACTTCAGCGGGTCGATCACCTCTTCGCAGCCGATTTCGTAGCGGACCCAGCGGGCATTGACGAAGTCGTCGGGCAGGCGAATGCCGTAGCCGACGACAATCAGTGCCTTGTACTCCAAAGCCATGAGGGCAATCGACTTAAATGTCGACGCAGGACGGCCGAAGAAGTTGACGAAGACGCCGCGATGACCGGCGTCCTGGTCGCAGAGGAGGCCCAGGTTGCCGCCGGCCTGCATCAGTTCGGCCATGCCATCGAAGCCGCCCCGCTTCAGGAAGAGCTTGTGCCCGAACTGCTGGCGGGTCTCAAAGAACCAGCGGTGCAGGTAGGGATTGTCCATTTCACGGGCGACGATCCCCATGGGGAAGCCGAACAGGCCGAACGTGGCGGTGCTGACTTCCCAGTTGCCGAAGTGGCCGCCGAGGATGAACACCGGGCGGCCGGAGCAGAGGGCCTCCAGCACGGGCCGTCGGTTGCGGAAGACAATCACCTCACGACAGTTGGTGAGAGTCATCTTGCGGGGGAGTTGCACCAGTTCGGCGACGAGGCGAAACAAATGGACCCAGAGGCGCCGGATGAGGTTGTCGATCTCCTGGTCGGACAGACTGTCCCCAAATGCGAGCCGGAGATTGTCGCGCGCGACGTGATAACGGCTCAGCTTGCGGAGCGCGGGGCGCGTGAGGAGCCACGCCAGGGTCTCGCCGCCACGGACGGTCTGCCGGACCGAGAGGATCGCCAGAACACAGGCGATCATCCGGAAGGCGAAGTATTCGAGGCGGTGGCGGAGGCTGGTCAGCATCATGCCGTGGTCCAGGGCGGAGTTTCGGCGGGACTGGCGGAGCGGGTCAAGAGCGATTGAGCATTCCTGGCCGTAGGTGATGCGACGGGCCCGAGAGAATTCTGCCGAGTTGCGTGTCACCTGTGCCTCGTGCGTGGCGGTTTACTGGGCGTGGGCGTCTCCGGCCCGTCGCCCACGACAGAACTCTGTCAGGAAACCGACAAACGCTTGCGGCCCGGTGCGTATTGCTGGCGGCGGATTGCTGCCGTGTGTCCAGACGCAGACTACGTTCCATACACCGAGGGGGATCTGCTCATGTACTGCCAGGACCTGAAGATGTGTCTCGACAAGTCCCTGCCTTCGGAACTGGCCGTGGAAGCCGCGGCCCGGGCCATCGCCGAGAACCCGGATAACCTTGGGGGCCGCCCCTCGGCGCCGCGGATCGGCGCGCCGGCGTTCCTGGACAGTCCCCTGCGGATGGCGCTCGTTACAGGCAAGAAATGGGCCAACGGGCGGACGCTGCGAGTCCATTTCATCGGCGGCCAGCAGACGGTGCGGCAGAAGGTCATGAGTTACGCCAGCGAGTGGATGAACCATGCCAACGTGCGACTGCAGTTCGTTGACGATCCCGCCGCGGAGATCCGCGTGTCGTTCACGCTGGGGGACGGTTCCTGGTCGTACATCGGGACGGACGCCCTGTCGATACCGCAGGGTCGGGCGACGATGAACTACGGCTGGTTGACCCCGACGTCGGCTGAGGACGAATACTCGCGCGTCGTGCTGCACGAGTTCGGCCACGCACTCGGCTGCATCCACGAGCACCAGCACCCGCAGGCCGGCATCCCCTGGGACCGCGAAGCGGTCTACAGCTATTACTGGCGGACGAACGGCTGGTCGCGGGCGGAGGTGGACAACAACATCTTCCGGCTGATCCCCGCCTCGCAGACGCAGTTCTCCCAGTTCGACCCGACGTCGATCATGTGCTATTCCGTGCCGAACGAGTTGACCATCGGCGACTACGAGATCGGATGGAACCGGGTGCTCTCGCCGCGCGACAAGGAATTCATCGGCGTCGCCTATCCCAGGGCCGCAGGAGGCGGGGGGAATCTCGTTGTGAACGGTCCGGCGGTCGCGGCGGAGATCGGCCGGCATCAGGAAGTCGACACGTTTCAATTCCAGGCGGGCGTGGCGGGGACTTATACGATCGAGACGTCGGGTCGGACCGACGTCGTCGCCACACTGTTCGGACCGGACAACGCCACCCGGTTCGTGGCCGAGGACGACGACACCGGCGAAGGCCGTAATGCGCGGATCGTGGAATGGCTCGCGCCCGGGGCCTACACGCTCAAGGTACGGCACTACTCGCCGCGCGCGACCGGCAGATACGAGCTGTCGGTCAAGGGGCCCTGAGGGACACGCGAGTCCCCCCGCGGCCCGCACCGGCATGTTGGCGGTTGCCTGGCGATTTAAGTCGTTCAGCGGCAAACGCGATCGGGTTCCGCGTGGCGCAGACGGCGATCATTCACGACCACGTGCGACCGTCGCACGGGCGGCTGTGTGTGAAACAACAGCCGCGGTTGCACCTTTGCGGGTTCAGATCCCGCCGCCGTCGTCGAAGGCGTGCGGGAACTGCTGGTCCATTTCGAGCGCCGGCTCCTCGACTTCCGGTCGGCCGACGATTTTCGCGGGGACGCCGGCGACCGTGCGGTGGGGCGGGACCGGGTCGAGCACCACGCTCCCCGCACCGATCTTGGAGCCGGCGCCGATTTCGATGTTGCCGAGCACTTTCGCGCCGGCCCCGATCAGCACGCCGTGCCGCACCTTGGGGTGCCGGTCGCCGGTCTCCTTGCCGGTGCCGCCGAGCGTGACTTCGTGGAGCAGCGAGACGTTGTCTTCGACGACGGCCGTTTCGCCGATCACGACGCTCGTGCCGTGGTCGATCAGTACGCCCGTGCCGATCCGTGCGGCGGGATGTATGTCGACGCCGAACACTTCGGAGATACGGTTCTGCAGATGCAGGGCGAGCATCCGCCGCCCCTGGGACCACAGCCAGTGCGCCACGCGGTAAGACTCCAGGGCATGGAAGCCCTTGAAGTACAGGAACGGCGCGGCGTAGCCGTTCGAGGCGGGGTCGCGGTCGCGCACGGCCTGCAGGTCGGCGTGAATGGCCCGGTCGAATGCCGGAGACGCCGAGTATGCTTCGGTGATCAATTCCTGGACGAGCATCGGCGAGAGGATTTCGGTGGCAAGCTTTCCTGCGAGGTGGAATCCGAGCGCCTCATCGAGTGAGCGGTGCTTCAGGATCGTTGAGTGCAGAAAGCCCGCGAGAAGCGGTTCGGTCTCCACGGCCGACCAGATCTCGGCGCGGATGATCGTCCAGACGGGATCGGAGGGTTTCGTGTCGCTGCTGGTTGGGGCGGTCATGTATTATGTGTTGCTCGCGAAGGATGGCGTCACGGGTGCTCGCGGAGGACCTCCGTCACCGGTTTGCGACGTTGTTCCGGAACGGATGACGGGAAGCCATACCAGAACAATCCCACGACATTTCGCTCGGCCGGATCAACCGTGATCAGGCGGTAGAATTCGGGGTGACGAGTGACGGCCCCGGTGGACCATTTCATGGCGATTCCCTGCGACCACAGGTACAGCGCCAGGTTCTGCACGGCGCAGCAGCAGGCCGCGTAGTCTTCCTGCTGGCGCACGGTATCAGTCGATCGCGGCGCGGTGACTGCCAGCCAGCCCGGGACGGCGCTCCAGCGTCGGCGTTTCGCTTCAGCCGCGTCCGCCCCTTTTTCTGCGGCAACCAGGCGCGTATTCAGTTCGACAAGGGCGGAGGCCGTTTGCGGGCCGATCAGATGGAACCGCCACGGCTCGGTGTGCTTGTGGTTGGGGGCCCAGCACGCGAGTTCCAGGCCGCGCAGGATGACGTCGCGCGGCGGCACGTCGGGTTTGAACGACTCGACGGTGCGGCGGCTGCGGATGACTTCGGCAATGTCCATCGAACGGGCGCCTCTCTTTGCGGACGACGATCTCGGCTGCTCTTCGGGACGCGACCGGCAGACCAGTACAAGTCTAACGAATGGAGCGGCTTGCGCTGCAGCGACAGACGATTCGACGGCAAGCGGCGGCCTGTTCGCAGGCTCCAACCGGCATTTCCTCGGCCGGGCGATTGAGTTACGGTCCCGCCCCCCGCCGGAGTCGGCCGCGCGGCACGCGCTGCCGGAGCGCGACGACTCTGCACAATTGGATCCCACCTGTTGACGCGACGGAACGCTCCCGTCAACCCGGTCCCACCCCGATCGGTGCATGGAGGCTCACGGCATGTCCGGTGACGTTGTTCGGTTTCTGCACGCGTCGGAATTACAGCTCGGCGCACCGCTGTTCGGCGTCGCGGACCTGCCGCCGAAGCTCCGCGAAGTGATGATCGATGCGCGGTACAGGGCGGCAGAACGCGTGTTCGACGTGGCGCTGGCCGAAGCGGTCGACTTCGTCGTGCTGTCCGGCGGTGTGTTGAGTGACTCCGCGGCGGGACCGCGCGGCCTGTGGTTTTTCGCCGGGCAGGCGGCCCGGCTGGCGGAGCGGCAGATTGCCGTGTACTGGGTCGAGCAGCCGATCGGCGGCCGCCGCTGGGCCGACTATGTGCCGCTGCCGCACAACGTCTACCAGTTGGACCCGCTCGTGCGCCAGACGTACGACTTCGCGCGGGACGGCCGCATCAGGGCGAAGATCCTGACGGAAACCCCTCTCGGACAGCATGCGCCGCGCCATGACGTGTTGACGATCTGCCTGCTGCCGGAGGGCCTGGACGGGCTCCCCTTATCGACGGCGCCGGTCGACTACTGGGCGCTCGGCGGCCGCCCGGAACCGGGCGCCGTTCCGGCCGTGAGCGGGCTGGCGCAATTCGCCGGGTCGCCGCAGGGGCATTCACCATCCGAGACGGGACCACGGGGCTGCGTGCTCGTCGAAGCGACGCAGGAGCGGCAACTGGCGTCACGCTTTATCGCGACGGACGCGATCCGGTGGCATGAGGAACGGGTGGTCGTGGGCGAGGGTCTGAACTGGCAGAAGCTCCGCGCCGACCTGCACGCGCGGCGCGTGGCGATCGGCCGATCGTCGGGTTGCGAGGCCGTCCTGGTCCGCTGGACCCTGACGGGTCACGGCACGGTGTGGCAACAACTGCTGCGGGACGACGTCTGCGAGCGGCTGCTGAACGATCTTCGCAAACAGGGAGCAGCCGGCAGTCCGCCGGTGTGGAGCCTGCTGATTGACGCAGCGCCCGACGACGCACAGGTCCAGGCGTGGTCGCAGGAAGGGAGCCCCTTCGCGGCGGCCGCACACGCGCTCTGCCGCCAGTTGGAGACATCGGGGGCGAGCGATGCGGCTGCCCTTGTGGAAACGAAGCGGATCGTCGGCGAACCACATTTCGGCGCCCGAATGCGGCAGCGGGCCGTGCGGGCGGCGGCACGACAACTGCCGGGCCTCCCGAAGGAAGAACTGTCGACGCTTTGAGCCGACCGGCGGCGAGCCGACCAGCTTCGCGGGTCGGAGATCGACGAGACAGCACAGACCCCCATGAAAATCACTGACATCCGCATCGAGCAGTTCGGCGCCCTGCCGGCCCTGCAACTGACCGGCCTTTCGCCGGGGCTGAATGTCGTGTTCTTGCCGCACGGACCGGGCGCAACGCTGGTGAGTTTCCTCCGCCGCATGTTGTTCGGTCTGGATGACGTCCGGCCGGCAGCCCGCGCAAGGGCCGGCCGGCTGGGAGCAGTGACCGTCGAGCACGCCGCAACGTCATACCGGCTCGTCCGCAGCGATCGCGGCGGGCATCCGGAGACGTTCGCGATCTGCATCCGCGGGAGCGGATCCGCCGGGACCGAAACAGTGCGGACGACGCTGGCGGCGGCAGACCGACGCCTGGTCGAGCACGTCTGTCTCGTGACAGCGGATGATCGGGATCGTCCGGATGAACTGCGGGCACTGGCCGGGGCACTGGCGCAGCGATCGCACTTCACGGGGCCAGCCGCGCAGTACGTTGAGTCGCGTCCGGATCAACTGGCCGCTGCACCGCTCGCGCAGCGCTGCGAGCAACTCCGTCTGGAGATTTCCGCGCGGGCACGATCCGAATCACGGAGGCAGCAGGAGTTCGACGCACAGATCCGGCGGATTGACGACGGGGGGCGCGGCATGGAAGAGCACGTGTCGTGGCTCGACGCGGAACTGCAGGCGGCGGTCGGCGATTTGCGCGAAGTGGAAGACCGACTGTGGATGCCGACCGCCGAACCGCAGGCGGCCGATCTGCCGCCGGCACACGGCGCGACGGACGAAAACGGAGGCTGCGCCGAGCACCTGCGACGCGTCATCTGCGACCTGGCCGAGCGACGGCTGAGGCTGAGCCGGACGCTCGCCGCCGGCGCGGCCGGCGTCGCCTCGACACCAGACACCGCGTCCTCATGCGAACGGTCGCACGCAATTCGTCTGGAGAACGAGCGGCTGCGTATTGACCGGTGCGAAGCGGAATTGCTGCATCAGTTGCGGTGCCTTGAGCACACGCGAGCGGACGATGGCGGCCGAAGCGATCGCGTCGGGCACGCGCGTCCGGTCCCGCCGCCAGTTCGGGACGAGAAACGGTTGCGCGAGCGTCTGGGGCAATTGCGGACGCGCTGCCGGGACTTGCGACGGCAACTGGATGCAGCACGCGGCCGCCAATGCGAGTTGCACATGGAGCGGCAGCAGCTTGACGTGGAGCGCCGTCGCAGGGCTGCTGAACGCACGCTCGATACTCAGCAATATGAACTCGGCGTCCTGGAGCAGCAACTGGTCTCGGCAGAGTTGGAGCAGGGGGCAACGGCGCTGCTGGTCCGTGTGTGTCAACGCCTGCAGGACCCGCTGGAGACCGTCGCATTCATCCGGCAACAGTCGTCGACGAGCCTGATGCGGCTGACCGGCGCGGCACCCGGCGGACTGGCGGGCACGACCTCCGGTGACAGCGCGGCTGAGTGCCGACCCGACTCCTGGCCCAGTGGTGGTTCGCGTGAACAGGCGGCGCTGGCACTGCGGCTGGCGCTCTTGACGACCGCGGCACGTGGTGGCAGCGAACTGCCGGTGGTCTGGGATGACGCGCTGACGGAGAGTGACCCGGAACGGATTCGCGCGGCGGGCCGCCTGCTGGCCGAATTCACGCGGCACGGTCGGCAGCTCATTCTGCTGACAGGCCGGGAACAGGTCGCCGCGCTGCTCGCAGAGTGCGGCGCCCATCAACCGGTGTGGAAGGGGGCGCCCGCGGCCGAAGAGGGAGCCGATCCGCATTCCGACGTCAGCACGTGCCAACCCGAGGCGACTGCCGCGCCTCTCGTCCGAATTCATCCGGCGGAGCCGCACTGGCTGCGGGCCGACGGTTCGCTCAACGAGCTGCCGTCGCTCGGTCCACAGATGGCCCGGCAACTGCGCCGCATGGGGCTGATCGACGTCGGCGACCTGATCGCGCTCGACCTCTCGAAGTGCACGTTCCTGCTGTCGGAGTCGCGGCTGACCGCCGAGCAGGTTCGCCTGTGGCAGGCGGAGGCGGAACTGTTGTGTTGCGTGCCCGATCTGACGGGCAGGGATGCTCAATTGCTGGTCAGTTGCGGACTGTTGACTCCCGGCGAACTGGCCGCCGCGAACGCGGAGGAGCTGGTCGTGCGGATCGATCGACTCCGCGGCGGTGAGACGACCCGCTGGTTGCCGTACGTGGGGGTCTGGCCGCGGGCCGCGACGGTGCGGACATGGATCCATGCCGCACGCCGGGCGCGGCCGCTGCCAATGGTCTTTGCCGCGGCCGCCAGCGCGGGACGACCCCCGCGGCGATGGCCGGGCCGGATCGAGCGCGAGGCGCTGCGACTGGCCGGCATGAACGCCGCCAGTGAACCGACCGAACGCCCTGCCCGACCGGATGTCCGGCTGCGGCCCGACGGCCCGGTGGTCGGTGCGCCGTCCATCGGCCCCAGGACTGCGCGGTTGCTGGAGCGGATCGGAATCGTAACGATCAGCAACCTGCTGACGTGTGACGCCGCGGCGACGGCGCGCCGCCTGCACCATCCACGGATCACCGCCGACGTCCTGGTGACGTGGCAGCGTCAGTCGGCGCTGATGTGCTCGATTCCCGGTCTGCGCTGCGGCGATGCACAGGTGCTGGTGGCGTGCGGCATCCATCAACCGGCGGACCTGCGGCGGATCTCCGCGTCCGCCCTGTCGGCCATCGTGGGGCCGTATGTGAAGTCAGAGGAAGGCCGGCGGCTGCTGCGATCCGCATCGCCGCCGACGGCCGACGACGTCGCCCGCTGGGTGGCAGCGGCGCAGGACGACGCGATCTCGCGCGCGGCGTGACACGGCGCGTCAGGTGGGGCGGTCCGGGCTGCGATAGCGGCCGCTCGCCTTCTGCAGGAAGCGTTTTTCGGCCTCCGTCAGGGCGTTCATTCCTTCGCGGTGGACCTTGTCGAGCAGTTCGTCGACTTTGCGCTCGGTTTCGATCCGCTCCTGCTCCTCGCGTTGCCGCTTCTCTTCGGCGCGGCGCTGCCTCCAGCGCTGCAGCGGGCCGGGCCGCCGCGGAGCGCGCTGCTCCGCGCGCTCGAGGCTCGTGTACCCCTGCGAGAAGTCGTATCCCAGGAAGGAGTCGTCGAACTGGTCGGCCAACTGGATCGTGAAGAACTCGTACATTCCCATGCAGAGCACAAA
>CAZWGW010000191.1:0-10311 GCA_964633565.1 uncultured Planctomycetaceae bacterium | reverse complement strand
CAAGGCCGACGAATTGCGACAACTGGCCATCGAAAACCTGCGGAATCTGTTACCGAGAATTGAGCGGCGCGGTACTGAAGGCGTGTACATGGTCACGGCAGGCGGCACGTATGAAGCCAGCCTGCTTCTCCTGGACTCCCTGTGGACCGGGCAGACGTTCGACGTGGATGGAGAACTGGTGGCGGCAGTGCCCAGCCGGGACCTCTTGCTCGTTACGGGCAGTAACAACAGCGATGCGATCGCGATTATCCGTCAGATGTGCAGGGAAACGATGGAGAATGGAAGTTACCAGATCTCGGACCGCTTGTTCGTGCGACGGGACGGGAGATGGGTACGGTTTGATGTCGACTAAGAAGCCCAATCGTTCGCCGGGTTCGGACGGAGTTGTGGTGGTGAGTAACTTTGACACAAAGCATATCCCTCTCGCGCGCGACGTCGTCGCTCCCGACGGCTCCGACGTCCGCATCCTGCTCGGCCTGGCCGGCGGCGGGATGGCGCACTTCGAACTGGCGACAGGGGAAACCTCCACCGCTGTCGCCCATCGTACAGTCGAGGAGATCTGGTACTTCATCGGCGGCCGCGGCGAGATGTGGCGGAAACAGGGGGAACGCGAGAAGGTCGTCCGCGTCGAACCGGGAGTCTGTCTCACGATCCCGCTCGGGACGCACTTTCAATTCCGAACGCTGGGGGACGAACCGCTGGCCGCGGTCGCCGTCACGATGCCGCCGTGGCCCGGAGAGGGAGAGGCGTACGAAGTCGCGGGAAAGTGGCCGGCGACTTTGCGCGGGCCGCTGTGACGTGTCACGGATCGCCAGCTCGCGGTCGGCTCACGATCGACCACCACGACCAGTCCCGCGCCTGTTCTGTCGGTCCGCCCGACCACAGACTCAGGAGCAGCGCTGAGACCATCGTCGTGGCCCAGGGGACGGCGATCGCCAGTGTGATCGACGGCGTGTAGTCGACCCCCATGAGCTGTTTCCACCAGCTCCACAACACCGACGCCGTCACGCCCAGGCACGCGGCAGCCAGCGCCGGCCACGCGGAGCAGCGCGGCAGAAACATGCCGATCATGAACAGCGCGGCGAGCGGGCCGGTAAACATGTTGAAAAACTTGGGCATCATGTCGACGATCGTCAGTTCGTGCTCGATTGCCAGGTGCGCGACGTAGAACGAGTTCGCGCTGACGCCGGCCGTGATCAGCACCGTCAGCAGCCGCGCGAACGTCAGCTCACTCATCACACGCGGCCGCCCCGCGCGAAAGCGGTTCACAATATCGTTGGAAACGACGGCCGTGATCGAGTTGACGCCCGCCTCCAGTGTCTGCATGGCGTCGCACAGGAACGCCGAGATGATCAGGCCCGCACACCCGGCCGGCAGTTGGTTTCCCAGGAAATGCGGGAACAGCCGGTCGGCCGCGAGCTTCGCTTCGCTCACCCCTTCCGGGAGCAGCGTGTCATGCCGCAGATAAAACGCGAGCAGCGCCAGCCCGGCGAGCGCGAGCAGCGATGCCATCAACAGGTCCACGCTGAGGTTGATGAAGTAACTCCGCCGTGCCGCCCCGAGCGACGGCGTCGAGAAATAGCGCTGCAGCACGACCTGGTCGGAACCGTGCGTGCAGATGTTCCAGAAGAAGTTGTTGATCATCACCGTGATGACGGTGACGCGCACCGTCACATCCCAACTGAAGATCGGCGGGCTGGTGTGTTCGGGGCCGTGCCGGGCTGCGGTCTCCCACCAGTCGAAGGGGGTCGTGTGGTCGATCAGGAACACGTAGCTGATCGTCAGCAGCACCCCGGCCAGCAGCAGCAGGCACTGCAGCACGTCGGTCCAGATCATCGCCTGGATGCCGCCGATCGACGTGTACACCGCCGCAAACAGCCCGATCGCGCCGATCCACCAGTAGATATCGTGCCCCGGCAACACTTCCAGGTCCGGCCCTTTCACCCGGTCGAGGGCGAGCGACGCCGCGTAGATCACGACGCTCATCCACCCCAGCCGCAGCAGTATGAAGAGCAGCGCGCCCATCAGGCGGACGGCATAGTTGAACCGGTGTTCGAGGTATTCGTACGCGCTCGTGACGTTGAGCCGCATGTAAAATGGAATCCACAGCCGCGTGATGACGAGGGCCGTGAACGGCAGCGAGAGATAGCCGCAGAAGAACCCGATGCCGTGCTTCACGACTTCCCCAGGCATCCCCAGGTACGAGATCGACGAGAACAGCGTGGCGAGGATGCTCAGCCCGACGGCGAACCACGGCATGCGGCGGCCGCCGACGAAATAGTCGTCGACGTTTTTCTGCTTGCGCCCGAACCAGAGGGCAATGCCGAACGTGATCGACAGGTAGAGGACGATCGCGGCGTAGTCGGGGGTCTCCAGGCCGGCGGCGGCATTGAGTGCGGCGGCGTCATCCATCAGTGGTTCTCCGGGCCGTCGATTGTGGCCGAAGAGGGTCGATGAAACCACCGTGACGCGGGACGCGGCGAACGGATCAATCAGGTGATGTCAGTCAGGTCCCCGGCCAGCGCAGCTTGTCGAGGAACGGATCGACATCAATGCCCACCTTGTCAAGGACGACGACGACCGTAATTCCGCCGTACACGAGCGCGCACAGCACGAGTGCCGCACGGCGCCACCACGGCGGCCGGATCTCGCGCGGCAGGAACCGCTGGTTGACGCGCAGGATCTGCACCGCCGCCAGCGCCAGCACCGGGCTGGCCACCAGGCCCAGGATCTTGAACAGCTCCACGACGCTGCCGAAGTGAATACTCACCAGCCCGAACGCCGTGAGCCCGATCAGGATTACGGCATAGACGCGCGAGGCATGCCACCGCCGCAAGCCCGGCAGGCTGGCCCATCCCATGTCGCACAGCGTGCGGACCAGTGTGTCCGTGTTCCCCAGATGCGTTGAGTACAGGACCCAGAATCCGTTGACGAGCGCGAGCACCCAGAAACCATGCCAGAGCTGGTCGGCCATGTACTTCGCCTGGAATGCGCCGGCGGCGTAGTCCTTGAGCTGTTCATCGGCCGGAACGATGGCCGCGGCAAGATTCACGTTGAGAAACATGCCCACCAGGCAGCCCACGCACCACAATCCGGCCTGATCGAGCAGCGTGTACTTCCACCATGTGCGCCATCGGCGGAGGTTGTCCGTCGTCACGGGGAAGACGCAGCCGACCGATTGGAGCTGCGCCTCGTCATGGGCGAGCACGCCGCCAATACCGCCGACGCGGGCGCCCATCGCAAATCCCTTGTCGCGAAACCAGTTGGAAATCACCAGGTTTCCCAACCCGCCGGAGCCGGCCGTGGCCGCAAACGTACAGACCAGTGTCAGGTCGAGTTCCTTCGGCAGCGAGTGCAGGGTTACAAAGCCTTTCAACGTCTCGAGCCAGACTGATTTGGGAACGAACAGGACGTTGACAGTGATCAGAAACACGAAAATGAAAATGATCATGGCCCACGACAGGCGTTCCAGCACGCGCTCGATCGACTTGCCCGACAGCAGGAGCAGCACCGTGCCGACAATGAGCGCCGTGGCGATGATCGTCACGGCCAGATCGTCCGGCTTGTCGGGCAGCCGTCCCTGCCACGCGGCAAAGAGCACCGCGGCGCAGCCTTTGGCCAGTGCGGGAACGGCGAGTTGTGCCGTACCGAGCAGGGCGTAGACCGTGGCCCATGCGGCCGGACCCGGGCTGAGCCGCATGATGCCCGTGAGGATCGGCTCGCCGGTGTAGAGCGTGTAGCGGATGCCTTCGAGATTGAAGAGCGACTGCACCAGGATCGCGGCCGTCGCGATCCAGAGGATGGCGGAACCATACTTGACGACCATCATCGGCCCGACGATCCACTCGCCCCCGCCGATCGCCGCCGCGAGCAGGATCGCGCCGGGGCCGATCGTCCTGAGCACATTGACGAAGGAGAATGGACGCGGCTCGGGCAAATCGGCCTGCGTCCAGGGAGGGAGAGCACCGTGATCGATGGGGGGAGGCATGCGGTGACTGTCTGATAGTTCGTCGCCGGAATCAACGGAGGGAGGCCAAGGGGTCGAACAGAAGGGAGCGAAGGAAGCAAAGGAAATGGGTTGATGGGCGTCGCTGCATTTTCTGCGTCGCGTGCGTCCGCCGGGTATTGACCGGGGGCGAAGGATCAATGACGATGGATGCGTATCGTACCCGATTTGGAGCGACTGAGGTCAGGATGTGCGGACTGGTGTGTCGTTGGACGATGTTTGCGGCGGCGCTGTCGACTGCTTGGCCGGCAGTCGGTCACGGCGGCGACGGAGTTGGACTGACCGTCTACCCGGCCTCCGTCCGGCTGAGCGCCGATGCCCCCCGGCAACAGCTCGTCGTCATTGGGACGCGTGACGGGAACCCGACGGATCTGACGCGAGCCGCGTCGTTCACATCGGAGAATCCCCAGATCGTCAGCGTGGACCCGGCGGGCGTCGTCCGCGCCGTCGGGCCGGGAGCCGGAACGGTTATCGTGGCCG
Source organism: uncultured Planctomycetaceae bacterium (assembly GCA_964633565.1). GTDB lineage: Bacteria > Planctomycetota > Planctomycetia > Planctomycetales > Planctomycetaceae > CAZWGW01. Next base: position 5,825 of record CAZWGW010000191.1, on the reverse strand, counting down.
CAGGCGACCTGCAGGCGCGAGTCCCGGTGGAAGTCGCCTCGGTTGATCCGCGCGACGTCGATTTCGATCGCGACGTGCAGCCGATCCTCACGCGGATGGGCTGCAACGCCGGGGCCTGCCACGGCAAGCAGCGCGGCCAGAACGGTTTTCAACTGTCGCTGCTGGGGTTCGATTCCGATTTCGACCATGCCGCCCTTATCAAGGAAGCCCGTGGACGGCGGGTCGATTTCTCCGTTCCGGAAGAGAGCCTCCTGCTGCGCAAGCCGGCCGGCCTGCTCCCGCACGGCGGCGGCATCCGCCTGCAGCGGAATGGCGACGAATACGCCCTGCTGCTCCGCTGGGTCCGTGACGGAGCGCCGCGGCAAATTGCCGATACCCCGGCACTGCTGAGAATCGTCGTCGAGCCGGACGCTCGCGCGATGCTGCACGATGAACAGCAACAGCTCATCGTCACGGCGCACTACAGCGACGGCTCCACACGCGACGTCACGCCTCTGGCCACGTTTCAGTCCAACGAGAGCGCCATTGCGGGCATCGACGAGGCCGGGCTGGCGACGGCAGGATCGGTGACCGGCGAAGCGGCGCTCATGGTCCGGTACCTGGGGCATTTTGCCGTGTGCCGCGTGTCGGTCCCGCTGCCAGGCGAGGCGCCGGACGAACTGTACGCCCAACTGCCGCGGAATGACTTCATCGATGGCTACGTCTGGGAGACGCTGCAGCGGCTGAAACTCACGCCCTCCGCGCCGGCACCGGATCACAAGTTCCTGCGCCGCGCCTGTATCGACATCATCGGCCGCGTCCCCACTGTCGCCGAGGCCCGGTCGTTCCTCGATGACCCCTCCCCGGACAAGCGCACGCGGCTGGTCGACGACCTGCTGCAGCGCCCCGAATACGCCGAATTCTGGGCCAACAAATGGGCCGACCTGCTGCGGCCGAACCCTTACCGCGTCGGCATCAAGGCGACGCTCAACTACGACGCCTGGATCAGGGATGCCTTCCGCAAGAACAAGCCGTATGACCAATTCGCGCGGGAACTGATCACCGCTCGCGGCAGCACGTTCCGCGAGGGAAACGTCACCCTGTTCCGCGATCGCCGCGAGCCCGACGAGATCACGACGATCGTCAGCCAACTGTTCCTGGGCATCCGGCTGGAATGCGCCAAGTGCCACCATCACCCGTTCGAGGTCTGGGGGCAGGACGATTTCTACAGCTTCGCCGCCTACTTCGCGAAACTCGGCCACAAAGGGACGGGATTGTCGCCGCCGATCTCAGGCTCCGAGGAGTTTGTCTTCACCGCTGCGAATGGCTCGGTGACGCACCCAAGGACCGGCGCGACGATGGAGCCGAAAGTGCTCTTCGGCGAATCGCCGAAAAACGACAGCGGCGGCGATCCCCGGGAGGCCCTCGCCGCCTGGATCACGTCGCGCGAGAACCCGTTCTTTGCACAGACGATGGCCAACCGTGTCTGGGCCGACCTGATGGGGGTCGGCCTCGTCGAGCCGGTCGATGACCTGCGAGCGACTAATCCCGCGAGTAACGGGGCGCTGCTGGAAGCGCTGGGGCGAGACTTCGCTGAGCACGGCTTTAACATCAAGCACCTGATCCGCACGATCACGACGTCGTACGTTTACGGCCTCAGTTCGCTCCCGAGCGCGCGAAACGTGGTCGACACGCGGAACTACTCCCGGCACTACCGGCAGCGGCTCCGCGCGGAGGTGCTGCTTGATTCGGTCTGCCAGATCACGGGCGTCCCGGAAGACTTCCGTGGCATGCCGGACGGATCGACAGCCAAGGAAATCTGGACGCACCGCGTCGAGTCTCTGTTTCTCGATTCGTTCGGCCGTCCGGACCCGAACCAGGACCCGCCGTGCGAGAGAACGAGCGACACGACGGTGGTGCAGGCGCTGCACCTGATGAACTCGCCGGACCTGTACGAGAAGGTGACGAGCGACTCGGGCGTTGCCGCGAGGCTCGCCAAATCAGAGAAGCCGCCGGCAGAGATCGTCCAGGAACTGTATCTTTCGGTCTATTCGCGGTTTCCGGACGAAGAAGAGTTGAAGATCGGAGTTGGTTTATACGAGAATGAAGGAGCGGACCGGCGGAAGTCGACGGAAGACCTCCTGTGGGCGCTGTTGAATACGCCTGAGTTCGTGTTCAAGGACTGAACATCCCCCCAAAGACTGCGTCGGTTCACCGCCGAAGTCCCGCCTGAGAATCCAGATGGATCTCACCATGAACCACACCTATCGCAACTGCGAAGGTCTCACTCGCCGCAACTGTCTCAAACTGGGACTCGGCGCAGCACTGGGTACCGGGCTGGTTGACCTGCTGCGGCTGCGTAGCGTCTCCAGCGATTCTGGAGTGAAGGCTGCGGCCAGAAGTTGCATTCTCGTCTGGCAGGACGGCGGTCCGACGCACTACGAGACGTTCGACCCCAAGCCGGAAGCCCCCTCCGAGATCCGCGGCGAGTTCCGGGCGATCGACACGGCAATCCCCGGCGTCCAGTTCTCCGAGTACATGACGCAACTGGCCGGGATGGCCGACAAGCTCGCCATCGTCCGGTCGGTCCGCCACGACCAGGGGAACCACGGAGCGGGGAATCACTACATGATGACGGGCGCGCCGCCGCGGATTCCCGTCGGTTGCGGCGCGTTCGTCAGCTTTCATCCCAGCCTCGGCTCCGTGACAGCCCGCGAGCGCGGCAACCAGAACGGCCTGCCGGCCTACTTCTCGATGCCGCAGATGTCCCGCTCTGGCGGCCCGAACTTTCTCGGCGCCCAGTACGCGCCATTCGTCGTGCCGGACGATCCGAACAGCGGCAACTTCCGCGTGCGCGACGTCGCGCTCCCCAAGTCGCTGGAAGTCGAACGGTTCGAGTCGCGGAAGGACTTGCGCGGCATCGTCGATCGTCTCGAGCGGATTCCGGACAAGGCTGCGGGCGACCCGGTCCTTGCGCTGGATGAGTATTATCATCAGGGCTATGACCTGATCAGTTCGCCCGAGGCGCAGCGCGCGTTCGACATTCACAGCGAGCCGGCCGAGATGCGCGACGCGTACGGCCGGAACAGTTTCGGCCAGCGGGCGCTCCTCGCGCGGCGGCTGGTGGAGGCGGGCGTGCCGTTTATCACGCTGTACGACGGTGGTTGGGACCATCACAGCGACATCTTTCCCACATTGCGCGACCGTCTGCCGAAATTCGAGGGGACCCTCGCCCAGCTTGTCCGAGATCTCGACCAGCGCGGGCTGCTGGCGTCGACGCTGATCGTCGTGCTCGGTGAGTTCGGCCGGACGCCCAAGGTCAACGAACGGGGAGGCCGTGACCACTGGTCAAACGCCATGTCGGTCATGTTCGCCGGCGCGGGCTGCCCGGGCGGCACGGTCGTCGGTGCAACGGACCGGGCCGGCTACTCCGCGGTCGACCGGGTCCTCTCGCCGGAGAACTTCGCGTCGACGATCTACCGCAAACTCGGCATCGACCCGGACAAGGTCTACTACACGCCGCAGGGGCGTCCCGCCCACCTCGTCAGTGACCCGACGCCCATCACCGAGTTGTTCGCATGATGGCTCGTCGTCGGCATTTCTCTGCGTTTTCCGCGTCTCTGCGGTGTTTGCTGTTCGCAGCGATTTGTCTGGCCAAAACGGACGTTGCCCGCGCTGATGCCCCAGAAGTCAAGGCTCTCATTCCCTCCGGCGTCCAGCGCGGCCAGACCGTGACCGTCAAGGTCCTCGGCAAGGCCGGCACCGCCCCGGTCCAGGCGTGGTGCGACCGCGAACAGGTCACCCTCACCGTCAATGAAAAAGGGGACGAACTGACCGTCACGGCCGCACCGGAGACGCCGCCCCGTTTGTGCTGGATTCGCCTGCATAATGCCGAGGGGGCGTCCGCAATTCGGCCGTTCTGCGTCGGACTGCTGCCGGAAGTGAATGAGGAAGAGCCGAACAACTCGGTCCCGCAGGCGATGACGGTCGATGCGGCCGGCGTCACTATCAACGGCGTGCTGCACAAGAACGGCGAGGTCGACGTGTTCGCCGTCACGCTGGAGGCAGGCCAGACGCTGGTGGCCTCCGTCGAATCGGCCCGCACGCTCGCCAGTCCGGCTGACTGCGTGCTGCAGGTCCTCTCGCCGCAGGGGTTCGTCCTGGAGCAGAACGACGACGACCACGGCATAGACCCGCAGGTTGTGTTTCCGGTTTCAGCCGGCGGAATGTACTACGTCCGGCTGTTTGCGTTCCCCAAAGACCCCAACAGCACGATCGGCTTCGCCGGGGGCGACGATTACGTTTACCGGCTCACGCTGACAACCGGCCCCTTCATCGACCGACTGGTCCCGGCCGCCGCGGCCGACGGCTCGACGTCCGTTCTGCGCGGCTGGAACCTGCCCGACGATGCCCCGGCCGCGGCGCTCGCGCTGCTGGACGAGCGCGTCACCGGCGCCCTTCCGTTTCCCGGCACCTGGCAATCAGAACGGATGCCGGTCGCGTCGGGCAGCCTCATCGTCGAGCCGGATAACGTCACCGATCCGCTCACGCTGCCAGCCACGGTCACCGGCCACATTGCCGCCGCGGGGGACGTCGATGCCTACCGCTTCCAGGGCACGAAAGGCCAGTCGTTGCGCGTCGCCGTCACGGCCCGCGGGCTTGATTCGCCGCTCGATCCGGTGCTCAAGGTCATCGATGCCGACGGCAAGGTGCTCAAGGAAGAAGACGACACCGGCCGCGACGGGTTCGATCCGGCAATGACGTTCGAAGTCCCGGCGGACGGAGCGTATCAGGTGCAGGTGGCCGACCGTTTCGAACACGGCGGCGAGCGGTACTTCTACCTGCTGTCGATCGGTCCGGTGCAGCCGGATGTGGCGCTCAGCGTCGAGAAGGACGCCTGGGTGCTCAAGCCCGGCACCCCGCTTGAACTCCCCGTCACGGTCGCCCGGACCGGCACGCTGCCGGGCCAGCCGGAAATCTCAATTGAAGGCCTGCCCGAGGGGGTGACGGTCACCGTCGGCGAGATGACGGAGAAACCACCGGAAGGGGAACAGCGCGGCCGTCGCCGGCGAGGTCGTGCCAGCGAGGGGGAGAAGACGACGCTGAAACTGGAGGCGGCGGAAGGGACGGTCTTCAGCGGACCGGTGCGGATCGTGGCGACGGTCGAGGGAGAGAGCCCGCTCGTGCGAACGGCGACGGCCCCGACGGCGTCCGCGGGATTGCGGACGCGCGACCTGTGGCTCACGGTCGGCCCGCAATAGACGCTGTGTCAGTTGTTCGATGGAGCCGGGACGGCACCGGGGACGCCGGCGCCTGCCTCTGGCGGCGATCCAAGTCCCCCGGGCGAACTGTAGAAGGGTGCGACTGCGGCGGAGCGTCCGCCGACGCCGAACCCGAATCCCGTCGCTCCCTGTCCCCCAGTGTCGCCGTCCGCCTGCGCCTGCAATTGAGCCAGCAGGTCCGCCACGGCACGGTGTACGCGCTGGCATTGGGTGACGACGAGGCAACCGGGGAGCGATTCGATCGTCCCCAGGCCGGACGACTGCTTCCGGTCGATGTACATCTCTCCGAGGCCGCCGGCCGGCATCATCCCGCTCCCCATGCCGGGCATCCCCAACTCTGCGCCGGAACCGGGGGCCCCCATCATTCCGCTCATCCCCGCCTCCCCCTGCTCCGGCACGATTTCAATATGCGCCCAACTGGCCGGCTCAATGGACTTGCGGATGACGTTGGCGACCGAGTACGAGTCCAGTCCCGCGTTTTCGAGCGAGCGCATGTTGTAGACCCGGGTGTCGACGGTCCGGTCGGCCTTTTGTCGCGTGGTGATCATCAGCACCTGGTGCTCG
>CAZWGW010000190.1:6975-10347 GCA_964633565.1 uncultured Planctomycetaceae bacterium | reverse complement strand
AAGGTTGAATACTGGTAGCGTTGCCTCAGAGGATGAACTCGCAACGAGAAATCGAGGCGTGCCAGTCATCCCTCCACAATCCGCTCCACCTCCACCTTCGACGACGAAAACCCCGCCGTCGGCTCGTACTTCGCGCTCGGCGTCTTCTCGAACACCCACGCGCTCTGGTACGTACCGTCAGCCATCACGACGAGCCACTCCTGTTCGCCGACGGCTGCGGCCAGTTTCTCGCGGGCGGCCGGCGTCAGGTGCAGGTCGACGGGTTGGGCCGGTCTTCCAGCCAGCGGAGGGCATTTTACTCGCAATTGTGTGTCTGCCGGAACACCGCGTACAATAACGCCATGGTCCCCACTACCTTCGAAACCGAAAGCGAAATCCTGGAACGGGTCATCTCCCCCCGGAAATCCGACCTGACCCCCGAGGCGGCCAGGTCTCTGCTGAAGTTGCGATTCGGGCCGGGTGATAAACGGCGCATGAACCAGTTAGCCGGAAAGGCACGGCGCGGCACGCTGTCGCCTGACGAGGACCGGCTGCTGCAGGGCTATCTGTTTGTCGGCTCTCTCGTTGACCTCCTGCATTCCAAGGCACGTTTGTCCCTGAAACGCCGGGGCGATCGCAATGGCGCGTAGACGCAGCCTCAGATCCCGCGTTGCCGAGCGCGCCGGATTTCGCTGCGAGTATTGTCGCCTGCCGGGTGAACTCTCCTCAGTCCCTGCTGGTCGGAATACACCCATTGGCCGTGTGACAATCGATGTCTTGCGAATCAATCTGCCTTATCGCGTTGCCGTGAGAGCGTCGTTGATGGACGAAGGGTCATTTCATCCGTGAAGTGACGCGCCGTTGCGATTCGAACGACACGCGCAGGTGGCGCGCTGATGGCTGCAGCAGCCCGACGCCATGCCGCCATTTTTGTGAGCATGCTCATTTTCCTCTTGACGCCGCCCCGGCCCGCCCGATAATGTGAGCGTGCTCACAAAAGGGACGCCGCCGTGCGTGTCACCAGGGAAACCCAGGCCGAAACGCGCCAGCGCATCCTCGATGCGGCCCAGCGGTTGTTTCGGGCGAGCGGGTTCGAGCAGGCGACAACCCGCGATATCGCCCGGGAGGCGGGGATCGCGACCGGGACGCTGTTCAACTACTTCCCCAGCAAAGAGGCGATCGTCATGACGCTCGTCTGTGAAGCGCTCGACAAGGGGCAGGCCGCGTATCAGCAGCGGCGGCGAAGCGGGGCGACGCTGGAGGAAGACCTGTTCGATCAGGTGGCGTACGAGTTACGTGCGCTGAAGCTGCATCGGGGTTATCTGGCGCCGGCACTGGAGACGGCGTTTGCGCCGGTGGCGCGCAGCGGGACGGAAGCTGGGGAACAGGGGGAGCGCCTGCGCGTGGAACATCTCGAGCAGGTGGGACGGACGCTCGGTGCACATGGCGTCGGGCCGGAGGTGCCGGCACTGGCCCAACAGTTGTACTGGACACTGTATTGCGGTGTATTGGGGTATTGGGCGCGGGACACGTCGCCGAAACAGGAAGACACCCTGGCGCTGCTGGATCAGTCGGTGGGGATGTTTGTGAAATGGGTGAAGGGTTCGTAGTGCCCCGATTTATCGGGGCGCGGGTGCGTATGCGGCCGCAGGTGTCAAAGTTGACCGCATAAATGCGGTCACTACGAACGGCCTACTCCAACGGGATCATCAGGGAGACACGAGATGTCGCCGACCGTCGCGGAATTGCTGAAGGCATTGCCGGCCGAGAGTGTTGAAGAATCGGCGCGGGTTGAATCGGCACAGCTCGACCGCGTGCTGACGGAATTGTCCCAGCGGCCCGTCCCCACAGGGGCCATCCACCGGTTGTGGAAACTCGGCGGTCTGCAGGCCCGGGTCGGCATGGCGTATCTGGCGTACTGGGCGAAAAGCTGGTTTCAGAGTCCCGACGCGCGACAGCGGGCGCTGCTGGAGACGCACATCGCGGCCGCCGCGAAGGTGCTGGAGACGATGGGCTATCTCCGTGGGGCCGTGATGAAGGTCGGCCAGGCGGCGGCGAACTTTCCGCAGATCGTGCCGGACGAGTTCGTCGAGACGCTGGGAAAACTGCACTTCGAAGCGCCGCCGATGCACTACTCACTGATCCGCGAGTACCTGCACAACGAACTGGGGGGCGACCCGGAGGAACTGTTCGACTGCTTCGAGACGACGGCGTTCGCCGCGGCGTCGCTGGGGCAGGTGCACCGGGCGCGACTCAAGACCGGGGAAGAAGTGGCAGTCAAGGTGCAGTACCCGGGGATCGCGCGGACGATCCGGTCGGACTTCCGGAACCTGCACGCCGTGTTGTTTCCGTGCCGGCTGAGCCGCGACTGGGACAACCTGCAGGCGCAGTTCGAGGAAGTGCAGCGGATGTTCGAACTGGAGACCGACTACGAGAGCGAAGCGAATTTCCTGCGGCAGGGGCGGGCGCTGTTCCGCGAGGATGACGGGATCGTGGTGCCGCGGGTGTACGATCAGTTCTCCACTCGGCGCGTGCTGACGATGGAGTACGTGGACGGGCGGAATTTCTACGACTACGTGGCGTCGAACCCGGTGCAGGAGGAGCGGAACCGGTACGGCGACCTCTACATGCGGGCCGTGGCGCGGCTGCTGTACGCGGGGCGGATGGAATATGCCGATCCGCATCCGGGGAATCTGCTGTTCCTCGCGGACGGCGGGCTGGGACTGATCGACTTCGGCTGCATGCGCGCGTTCAACGACGTGGAGTGGGACTACATGCGCCGTTCGGACCATGTGGTGCGCGGGACACGGGAGGAAATAATTGCCCACCTGAAATCCGGGCTGGCGCTGGATCTGTCGGAGGCGGAGTGGGCGGACGCGGAGATCATCGATTGCTGCGTCGAATACTGCCGGTGGTTCTGGGAGCCGCTGGTCACGGAGGGACGATTCGACTACTCCGATCGTCGGGTGTTTGAGCGGTTCCTGTCGATCATCCGGCGGTATTCAGAGCGGGCGAATCCCAAGCAGAAGCCCGTCAACCTGTTCATTCAGCGGGGCGTGCTCAGCGGCTGGACGCTGCTGTATCGCCTGGGAGCGCACGTCGACGTGAAAGCGATCTGCGATGAGGAAGCGAAGGTGACCGGCTGGCGGTGAGCAACTGTGACCTGACGCAAAGACGCCAAGGCGCAGAGACGCGCAAAGGAATCGGAAGAGCAGAGATTCAACGTCCGCCGCGCTGGATTCTTCAGATTTCGGGGACGTTCAACTGACGAAAAACCAGAAACTCGTTGCTTTGCGAGCCTTTGCGACTTTGCGTCTTTGCGTCGAGAACAATGAAAGCGTGGCGCGACAGGCATGAAGTGGCGGGAGCGACTGACGGAGATCTTCGGTCCGG
>CAZWGW010000190.1:0-6965 GCA_964633565.1 uncultured Planctomycetaceae bacterium | reverse complement strand
CGCATCGCGCCGAAGCACTGGCTGAACGCATGGTCGATCACATACGGCAGCGTGTTGAACTCGCTGGTGGCGCGGCTGGAGCGGTGGCGGTTCGGCGCACGTGTGGTCGCAACGGAGGTGCCGCCGCCGGTGATCATCCTGGGGCACTGGCGGAGCGGGACGACGCTGCTGCACAACCTGCTGTGCCAGGACCGGCGATTTGCCTTTCCGAATCTGTTTCAGGTGATGTATCCGCACACGTTTCTGACGGCGGAGGGGGTGCAGTCGCGGCTGTGGGCGTACTTTCTGCCGCGGACGCGGCTGGGATTGGACAACGTGCGGCTGGCATGGGACGCGCCGTACGAGGACGAATTCGCGACGGCCATCCTGACAGGGTTTTCGCCGTACCTGTCGCAGGCGTTCCCGGAGGGTCGCGAGAAGTACGACCGCACGATAGTTCAGCCAACCGCCGAGTCAGAGGGCGCCGGTTCGGCGTTACTTCGCCTGGAGACGGACGCCGATGTATGCGTCCACTTCTTCGGCCTTCAGTTCTTTCCTGGCGTCGACAGGTTTGCCGTCCTTCCCGCGCAGCAGGAGCACATAGTCGTCACCGATCCTGGGGGGTACACCGCCCGTGCCCGAACCGGTCGGTAAAAAGTCGTCCCACTTCACGTTCGCGAATGTCGTTGAGCTCCGGGTCGCGCCGTTTGTAAGATCCATGCAGATCCGCAACTCGTCTTTGTCACCGGCACCAAGCACCAGGATATCATCCGTGAGGCGGACCTTTCCGCCGGAGTAGGTCGTGGCGGTCAGTGGATTGCGTTCGAACGTGCCACCAGTCGTCCGGGCACAGCGGACGAGGACAATCGTGATCTCCTGCTATGGCTTCGCTTGCGGGGCGTGCCACTTCCAGGCGTGACCGCCGGGCAGGTGGGCGAAGTCGCCTTCGGTGGCATTGAGCGGCTCGTCTGCGGGATCATCAGCCGCCGGCGCGACGATGGGCAGGAACGCGTAGCTGATTGCAATGACGTGAGCGGCCAGAAGCCATGGCACCCGCTTCATGAGGAGTCTCCACTGAGATTGACGGTGTGTGCACTCAGCCGGGACGTTATTCGCTCTTCGGCGACGGGTATTCGATCGACCTCCGGAAACTCGGTGAGAACCGGCAACGACCAACGGATGCAGGATTCTCGCCGCAGGCCAGCGAGTTGCGGTTTGACACAGGCGGCCGATTGACGTAACTGCTGAGGCGATCTGTGGTTCGTCGCTCATCACGGGCTTCTGACTGGTTGTTACGTTAACATCTCGTCTGCTGAGGCCTCCAGCACCACAACTGTAAAGTCATCCTAGAAACGACCGCTTCCCGGAACGCGCGCCGCCTGATGCAATTCGGCGATGACGTCCGGGCCGCGCGCTCGGGAGGCGACGTCAATGACGCGATCCCCTCCGACGTACTTCCACACGCCGTCGGACATGACCAGCACGCGCCAAGGCTCTTTGAGTGCGGCGGCGAAGGGAACGGCGATCGCAGCCTCCGAACCGACGGGCGGGTTCTTGTGCTGGCCGGCGGTCAACTCATGGTGCTTGCCTTGGCTGACGACGAGCGCGGCTGAATCGCCGCTCGACGCGCCGACGACATAGTCGCGATACACACTCAGCCCAACCAGAGTGGTGAAGCCTGCGGCGGCGTCGGCGGCAACCGCCGTGTCCGCCTGCCGCACAATGTCGGTCCAGTTGGACGGCTGCGCCAGCTCGACTGGTCGGCAGCCGACGTCGGCGCCAAGGGCCGACTGGCACGCAAGCTGCGCGGCTGGTCCTCCGCCCGCCTGTCCCCCCTGTCCATCGGCCACGAAGCAGAGCCAGCAGTCGGGGTCGAGGGGGTGGGACTGGACGCGGTAGTCGTCTTCATTGTGGCGGTGGCCGCCGGGTTCGGAAGAATGGACGGCAAGCATTGCGGCGTCTCAAGCGACGGAACGACCAAGCTGAGCAGCCGGGCTGCTGATGGCACTGCATACCTCGATCAACGAACGTGCGGCCGCGGTCGGATAGTTCGGGGGTGGTGTCGGGAGGCGGGAAACCGAGTGAACTCCACGGAACTGTACCCAGTTGGCAAGAGGATTCTCACTGAGTCCGCGCCCACGGTGTCTCGAAGGTACGCTGCTGCCACAGCAAATTCCGGGTCGTTGTAAGGAATCGTCTCAAACAAGCACCGCTTACCTCCCCGAGCGGCGGTGAACGCCAGGAAGTGCGCTTCGCCGGGCGTGTCATCGTAGCGGCGGGCATGCAATTCGCGGTCGGGAAAAACGAGCCGGTAAACGACACCTGAGTAATAGTAATCGTGAAAGCCGCTCGCGTCCTTCTCACCTGCATCCTCGAAGGGTTCTGCGATGACTTGCACGACAAGCGTCCCTCGGCGTCGGCAAAGCTGTTTATCGGAAGCTTGTGCCCATCACTAATACCGTGCCTGAGCGGTATTCTCGCCGACCATGACGCCACGCTCAAGGCCATCAAGTCGAATTGCGGAACCGGTGTGCTCGGAGAACACGGGAGCAGTGGTCGAGGCAAACAGGAAGAGGAAATGACAGGAAGATTACGGACAGGAAAATTCTCCAATGGCTGAGCTGGTTGAATCTTCCTGTCAGTAATCTTCCTGTCACAATTCTTCATCGCGCAGGCGGTCGCACCAGGGAAGCACGAACCAGTGGACGAGTTGGTCCCGCTGGGCCACGCAGTGCGAGCGAGCTAAGGCGTGCCGCTGCTCGCCTGCCAATCATCGATGCGCAAGGCAGGCACACGACCGAATTCGGCCGTATTGTGCGTCACAAGGACGAGCTGTTCCGAGATGGCGTGCGCCGCAATCAGGATGTCGTAGGCACCGATTATCTGTCCGCGCACCTCCAGCCACGCGCGAATTCGTGCGGCCTCGCGAGCGGCATCATCAGCAAACGGCAGCTCAACCACCGTTGCCAGGAGCAATTGCACCTTGGCGCGTTCGCGCGCCGCGTCAGCGCATTTCTCCACGCCGGTGAAGTGTTCATACGCGGTGATCGCCGAAATGGCGCAGTCGCCGACCGAAACGAGCGATAATCGCTGAATCACTTGCGGGTTCCGGCGCATCGCCGCAATGCAGGTGTTCGTGTCAAGCAGGAATTGCACGGAGAAGCGGCCCTTCAGTCAAGAATCGGCGCGGGTGGCACCGCGCCTTGTTCCGGCCGCATGAACGCTGGATCGTCAATCGCGATCTTTTCGAAGAAGCCTTCCGGCCACGATTCGGGCTTCACGGGTTCGAGGACCAGCGTTTTGCCGACCTTGCGCACGGACGCTTGCTCACCGTCAAAGCGGACGCCTGCCGGCAGCTTGACGACCTGGCTCCCGTTAACGTCGACGATATCGGCAGTGGGCATGGAAAGGCTCCGCAATCTGTTGTGCAATTCCCAGTGCCCCGATTATACGGCAACTGTGACGCATTGCGACAGCCGAGGACAGTGGTCGAGCCGCACCGGAAAGGGCAATGACAGGAAAATTGCCGAACACCTCAACTGGTCAAATCTTACCGTCAGGAATATTCCTGTCGTCATCCCTTGTTCGGCGCAGTGTCATCGGATCACTCGATGTACACCTGCGAAATGCTGCACTCCGGCAGGGCCTGTCTCAAGTCGGTGATGCCATTCGCAGTCACCTTTGTTCCGTTCAGATACAGCACGCGCAGGCTCTTGCAGGCAGCCAGTTCCTGGAGGCCTTTGTCGGTCACATTCGTCTCCTGCAGGATGAGTTCCCGCAGTTCCTTGAGAGCGGCCAGTTCCGCCAGCCCCACGTCGGTGACCTGGGTGCCCCGCAGGTTCAGGTCGTCCAGGTTCTTGAGAGCCGCCAGGTGTTTCAGCCCTTCGTCCGTGATCCGGGTGTTCCAGAGTGTGAGCCACTGCAGGTGCTGGAGAGCGGTCAGAGTTTCCAGACCGGCGTCTGTGACCTGCGTCCGGTCCAGGTCCAGGTAGCGCAGGGATTTGAGGGTCGCCAGGTGCTTCAGACCCGCGTCCGTAATCCCCGTGCCGAAGAGGTTGATTGACTCCAGGTCTTCGATTGCAGCGAGATGCTTGAGACCCGCGTCCGTGATGCCAGTACTGCACAGCGTCAGGCTGCGCAGTGTCTTGTGGGCCGCCAGCTCCTTCAGCCCGGCATCCGTCACCCGCGTGTTGTTCAGGTCCAATGTGCGGAGCGACTGCAGGGGCGCCAGTTTCCTGATCCCCGCGTCAGACACGCCTGTGAAGCACAAAGTCAGGTCCTCCAGCTCCGGGAACGCAGTCAGTTGCTTGAGTCCGGCGTCCGTCACCTGGGAGAAGCCGATGTTCAGACTGCGAAGGTCTTCAAGTGTGGACAATTCCTTCAACCCTGCGTCGGTCACGTCGGAGGTGCCGATACGATACAGGTCGACGCTCACGATGGGCTTGCCCGGCAGAGTTTCGTCCCGGGCAATCTTTCCACCGTGCTTCTGTACCCAGGCAATCGCCGCGGCGTCGTCCGCGCGCAGATCCGGCAAACAGGCGAGCGTTCCACCCAGCGCCACCAGTCCGGCAATGAATGCCTCACGCATGTGAGACCTCCCGTCAAAGAGCGCACGTGCTAAGCCGACCGACCGACGCCTCAGCCTCGGCAACGATAACAGATTCATGCGTTCAATTCCGGCCGTCGGGCAAAAACATACGCCCGCCGGCTCTGATGTTCAACATACGGCTCCCGCTCGACGACCTCCTCCACGTCGAATCCGGCCGCGCGGAGGTCGTCCGTCATCTCGCCCGGACGGTAAAAATGGAAGTCGACGCAGACCTTGTACCCCCACCATTCGTCGAGATGCAGCGTATCGTCGCCGATGTGGAATGCCAGCAGCAGCGCGCCGTCCGGACGCAGAACTCTCCGCAACTCGCTGAGTACCTGCGCTATCCCGTCGCGAGGGACGTGGATCAGGGAGTAAAAAGCGATGATGCCCGCATACGCACCGTCAGGTGCGGCGAGCGCCGTCATGTCCCCTGCTGGAACTCAATGTTGGGCGTCAGGCGACTCGCGCGCTCCACCATCGCCGGTGACAGGTCAACGCCGCAGACCTGAACGCCGCGCTCGTGCAGATACCCCGCTACGTGTCCGGGGCCGCAGCCGATGTCGCACACCGGGCCGACGTCCCGCACGCGGGCGGCGAATCGGTCGAGCAGTTCCCGGTCGAGCGGCTTGTGCCGGAGTTCGTCGAAGATGCGGCGGACGTATTCATCCGCGACAAGGTCGTAGCTGGTCTGACAGGATGCCTGCCTGTGAGCGGCCATATGGGGCCGAAAGTGATTTGGCTGGTGGACAACCGAACGGCAACCGCCCGGAACTGCCGGCTACGTCCTCGCGGTCGGTATGCCCGTTGGCGCGTCAGCCCAATCAACCGCGGCCGCCGAATGACTCGGATGCCTCCGGCGGCGAGGACGCATGCTCCCTGATCCACTCGCGATCGCCGCCGCTCAATTCGGATTCGGCAAGGTTGATCACCGTACCGTTCTCCTTCTCCAGTCGGATCAGGCCGGACGGTGTTTTCCCGAGCAGCCTGGCGGGAACGACGTAACGGCCGGTCCTGTCCGTCCAGGTGCGGTCCGAGGAATCCGCGGCGGCGGTCGTCGCGGTGCGGCCGGCCGCGGCTTCGTACTGTGCAGCGAATTGACCGTAAGCCTCGTCGAATTCCTCCGGCGACGTGTGCGCCTGAACTTCCGGCTTCACATTTTCAAATGACTTCCCCCAGATGCATTCGCCGTCAATCGAGAACCGCAGCAGTTCGTCGGGCGACAGCAGCAGCACGGCAAACTCGTGACTCGTCTCTTCCTGGAACACATTCACGAACGCCAGGCGGCCCGTCACAATCTGGTAGTTCGCCGGACCGAACGGGCGCACGGTTTCGTCGCTCCAGTTCAACACCCGGAAACTCGGACGCGAGAGCAGCACGGTCAAGTGCGTACGAACCAGCTCGCGCAGGCGCGCATCGTCGGGCGTCGCGTCCGGCTCGGCGCCGGATACCGGCTGCGAGACAGAAGCGGGTGTCGACGCGCCCTCCTGCGTGCCTGTTGCGGACGGCGATTCTGTTGACGTCGCAGAACAACCAGGGAACAGGCACGCAAGCGCCAGGCAGGCGGGAATGGTCCCGTTGGGTACGTTCATGCGAATTGCCTTTCTAATCCGATGCGCAGGCGATCGGTTGCCGGAATCATTGGCTCGCAGATTCAGCGTGTGTGACTCGGGCCGCCGAGGTGAGATTGCACGCGCCGTGAGGCGATTGCCGAATCATTGAATCGTAACCGCGGGTTCCCGCCCCGTCACCCTCCTGCCGGCACGATCGGAGATTTTCGCGAAGATTGGTTCCACGCCTCGCGGCGCCCTCGGCGCATGCCGGCGTGGCATTCTGTTGCACGAGCAAATCCTGTCCAACACTGGTTCCTGTGGGAGAAACCGGCCATACTCCGCGAGCCCTGAAACGTCCCATCGCAGCCACTCCTCGAGACGACACCGCAGATCGTGGACCCGACGATTTCCCACTCCTCCCGACTCGCCCGCACGGCGTGGCTCGTCGTGCTGTTGCTCTGGCCCGTCGCGCTGCTCAACTATCTCGACCGGCAGATGCTGGCGGCGATGAAGGGGTCGATGATGGACGACATCCCCGACATCGCCACGAAGGCGAACTGGGGATTCGTGCTGGGGTCGTTCAAGTGGGTCTACGCCGTGCTCAGCCCGCTGGGGGGATACGTTGCCGACCGGTTCAGCCGCCGGCATGTCATCTGCCTGAGCCTGTTCGTGTGGTCGGCCGTGACGTGGGGGACGGGACACGTCGTCACGTTCGATCAACTCGTCGCGGCCCGCGCGCTGATGGGGATCAGCGAGGCGTTCTACATCCCGGCGGCGCTGGCGCTGATCACCGACTATCACCAGGGGACGACCCGCTCCCGCGCGGTCGGCTGGCACCAGACGGC
>CAZWGW010000189.1:0-10389 GCA_964633565.1 uncultured Planctomycetaceae bacterium | reverse complement strand
AGACCAGCGGACGGAACTCAAGCGGCGTCTGCTCTCGGAGCTGCAGGAAGGCCAACTGCGGAAGGGGATGGTCAAGAACATCGCCGACTTCGGCGCGTTCGTGGACCTGGGGGGCATCGACGGCCTGCTGCACATCACGGACATGAGCTACAGCCGCATCGGCCATCCGTCCGAGATGGTCAAGATCGACGACGAGATCGAAGTGATGATCCTCAACGTCGACCGGGACCGCGAGAAGATCGCGCTGGGCCTCAAGCAGAAGTTCCCCAGCCCGTGGGAGAACATCGGCGAGAAGTTCCCGGTCGGCGCGCGGATCAAGGGAGAAGTCGTCAACGTCATGTCGTACGGCGCGTTCGTCAAACTGGAAGACGGCATCGAAGGGCTGGTGCACATCAGCGAGATGTCGTGGACGAAGCGCGTCAATCATCCCAACGAACTGGTCCACATCGGCGACGAGGTGGAAGTCGTGGTCCTCGGCATCAACACCGACAAGCAGGAGATCTCGCTGGGGATGAAGCAGACCCAGCCGAACCCCTGGGACAACGTGTCCGCCAAGTACCCGGCCGGCACCAAGGTCCAAGGGGTCGTCCGCAATCTCACGAACTACGGCGCGTTCATCGAACTGGAGGAAGGGGTCGACGGCCTGCTGCACGTGAGCGACATGTCGTGGACCCGCAAGATCTCGCACGCCAACGAGATGCTCAAGAAGGGAGACGAAATCGAGTGTACGGTGCTGTCGGTCGACGACGATCGCAAGCGGATCGCGCTGGGGCTCAAGCAGCTCGACCTCGACCCCTGGGAGTCGCGCATTCCGGAAAAGTACAAGCCCGGCACGATTGTGCAGGGGAAGGTCACCAAGATCACGAACTTCGGCGTATTCGTGGAACTGGAAGAGCAGCTCGAGGGGCTGCTGCACGTGTCGGAACTGGCCGACCACAAGGTGACCAATCCCGAGGACGTCGTGAAGCTGGGCGAAATGATCGACGTGCGGATCCTGCGGGTCGATACGGACGACCGCAAGATCGGCCTCAGCCGCCGGCTCGACGTTCCGCCGGAGGAACAGGAGGGCGAGGGAGGCGCGCCGACGGCGGCCGCGCCTCGCGAGCCGCTCAAGGGGGGAACCGGCGGGACCTCCGGACCGTTGTTCACGATGGGGGGGAAGAAGGAGAGCGACGAAGAGTCGGACGAGGAGCAGTAACACGGTATGCCCCGGCACGACAGGCCGGATGCACCGCATCCGGCCATGTGTCGTGAAGGGCTCATGGATGAATCACGAGGCGCTCGCCGCGACGCCTGGGATTGAGACTGACCAGACTTGAGACCGCGACGGCAGTCGGCGTTTTTGACCCCTGCACCTGCAAGGAGGCGTGCCATGCGACGATTACTACTCGCTGCGCTGACATCGATTCTGTCCGTCGGTTTCACTTACGCGGATGATCCCGCGTCCGCCGCGGCCCCGCCACTGCCGGCGGAAATCCGGCCCCTTCCGATGCCGCTGGTCCCGCAAGCGGTCCTGCAATTGACGGGAGAGGTGCCTGACCTCGCCGATGCGTCGCCGACGCATCCTGCGCCGGCCCCAGTGAATGGCCCCGCGGCGCCAGATGCGTCGAAAGTCAGACATTTGCGGGAAGCGGCCCGTCACCTCGAAGCGGCCGGCTATTCGGAACAATCGCAGAAGCTGCAGCAGACGGCCGATGAAATCGTGGAGTCCGCCTCAAAGCTGCTGAAGGAGAAGCGAGCCGCGCTCGAACAGCTTCAAGGTGAGATCGCGGCACTGGAGGAGTCCATCGGCATCCAGCCGCAGATCATGCTGCGCTGCCGGATCGTCGAGTTCGACCGGGCGGCATTGAAGCAGAAGGGTTTCGAAAAATTCCCGAGTCAACCCATCGCAGGCACCCGCGTGCCACACGGGCTGGACGAACTGCTGCAGACCCTGATGCGCGAGAAGGCGGCCAGGATTCTCGCCGAGCCAAACATTGTGACGACGAACAATCGACCGGCCACCCTGCGCTGCGGTGGGGAAATCCCATTGATCCTCCCGGCCGGGGGCGACACGACAACCATTCGCATTCGTGAAATGGGGTTGAGCATCGAAGCGGTTCCCGTTTGTCTGCCCGACGATCGTCTGCGACTCGATCTGGCCGTGGAAATCGCAGAGCCCGATTACGGGCACACGGCGGTCACCGTTGCTGGAAACCTCGTCCCCGGGATGCACACGCGGCGCGTGAATACCCAGATCGAGATGGGATTCGGCGAGACGAAGGTGCTCGGAGGCATGTTCAGTCGTCGCGACGCGCGGATATCCGGCGCAGTCGATGGCACGGCGGAAAGCGAAAACGGGGATCGTCAGGAAACAGAAATGGTCGTCATCGTTACGGCCGAACCGGTTCGTGGCAATGCGCTGGCGAGTCCGGAAGGCGATCAACCGGCAGCGGTCCCGACACCGCGCTGAACTCCCTGCTGATGACCAGACAAGACGCCCGCGATCGTGCCGCGGGCGTTTTGTCTTTCAGAAAACCGGGAAAGACCGCGGGGCGCACGGCGAACAGCACTCCGTCCGCGTCGTTGCCGCTGTCGCCGGCTCGTCCTAAAATCGGGGTCCACACCGGGTTTCGCCTGTCGGCAGGTATTTTTCGGGGAATGTGACACAGATGTTCGAAGGCATTACTCAAAGCCTGACGGAAGCGATCGGCTCCATCGCGCGCGGCAAACTGACCGAAGCCAACATCCGCGAAGGGATGCGCAAGGTCCGCCAGGCGCTGCTGGAGGCGGACGTCAACTACGACGTCGCGAAGAACTTCACGGAGCGCGTGACCGAACAGGCCGTCGGCGAAAAGGTCCTGAAGTCGTTGCGGCCCGAGCAGCAGATCGTGGGGATCGTCTATCAGGAACTGTGCCACCTGATGGGGCCCGTCGATCACTCGATCGAACTGCGCCGCGGCGAAACGACCGTGCTCATGATGTGCGGCCTGCAGGGGTCGGGCAAGACGACGACCTGCGGCAAGCTGGCGCGGCTGCTGAAGGAGCATGGCGCGAAGCCGATGCTCGTCGCGGCGGACCTGCAGCGCCCGGCCGCCATCGACCAGCTCAAGATCATCGGCGAGCAGGTCGGTGTGCCGGTCTATTCGGAGGAGCCGTCGAAGAGCAACCCGGTGCAGGTCTGCGTCAACGCCCGGAAAGCGGCCAACCGCGAGGGCTGCAACATCCTGATCCTCGACACCGCCGGCCGGTTGCACGTCGACGATGCGCTGATGCAGGAGCTGATGCAGATCGACAACAAGCTGATGCCGCATCAGGCGCTGCTGGTCTGTGACGCGATGACGGGGCAGGACGCGGTCAACAGCGCCAAGGCGTTCAACGACGCGCTGGAACTCGACGGGGTGATCCTCACCAAGCTGGACGGCGACACCCGCGGCGGCGCGGCGCTGTCCGTCAAGGCGGTGACCGGGGTGCCGATCAAGTTCATCGGCGTGGGCGAGCAGCTCGACAAGCTGCAGCCGTTTCACCCGGACCGGATGGCGCAGCGAATCCTGGGGCACGGCGACGTGGCGACGCTGCTGGAGACGGCGCAGTCGGTCCTGGACCAGGAGGAGATGGCGCGCCAGCAGCAGAAGATGCTGCAGGGGAAGTTCACACTGGACGACTTTCTGCGGGCGATGGACCAGATGAAGAAGATGGGCTCCCTGAAGGGGCTGATGAAGATGATCCCGGGGATGGGGCAGATGGCGTCGGCCATGGACGCCATGGGGGAGATGGACCCCGACCAGGACGTGCAGCGCGTGCGGGCGATGATTCAGTCCATGACGCTTGACGAACGGCAGAATCCTGACAAAATCGACCGTTCGCGCCGGAATCGCATCGCCGGCGGCAGCGGGACCGACCCGGCCGACGTCCACGACCTGCTCAAGCAGTTCAAGGGGATGTCGGGGGTGATGCAGAACCTGGCCGGCATGTCGAAAGTCGACCAGTTCCGGGCCATCCAGGGAATGCAGAAGGACATGATGAACCCCGCGGCCGGGTTCCAGAAAAAAAAAGAACGGAGTAAACGCGGTCCGACCGACCGCTCCGAACTGCGGGACAAAAAGAAACAGCAGCGGAAACAGGCGAAGGAACAACGGAAAAAGAACAAGAAGCGGCGTTAGCCGGTCGGGGTGGGCTGTCCCCATCAGCACAGACTCAAGCGAGGCATCAGTGGCAGTACGAATTCGACTCAAGCGACTCGGCCGCAAGCATCGGCCCTTTTACCGCATCTGCGTGATGGACCATCGGAGCCCGCGCGACGGGAAGGCGATCGAGGAGGTCGGCCACTATGACCCGATGGTGCGCGACAAGGCGCAGCGGGTCGTGGTCCGCATGGACCGGGTCGACCACTGGATATCGGTCGGGGCGTTGCCGACCGAAAAAGTCGCCGTGCTGCTGGACAAGGTGCGCAGCGGCAACTGGGGGGTGGCGAAGGCGCCGCCGCCGCTGACGCCGCCGAAGGAGAAGAAGGCCGCCGCCGCGGAGGGTGAGGCCCCCGCAGAGGGAGGAGAGGCCCCCGCCGAATAAGCGATTGGTCATTCGTCATTTCGAATGTGTCATTGGTCAAGTTGCGACGAGCACGCTGCCTCGTGTGGCAATGACAAATGACCAGAGACCTGTGACAAATGACCAATCTTCCCATGCGGTTCGACGTTCTGACCCTGTTCCCCGGCCTGTTCGACGGCTACCTGCAGCAGAGCCTGCTCAAGAAGGCGATCGACGCGGGGCTGGTCCGGATCCGGTTGTGGAACTTCCGGGACTGGGCCACGGACCGGCACAAGTCGGTGGACGACACCCCCTACGGCGGGGGACCGGGGATGCTGATCCGCTGCGAGCCGGTTTACGCCTGCGTGGAGCACGTCCAGCAGCAGGCGGACCAGCCCGGAAAACTGATCCTGTTGACACCGCAGGGACGAAAGCTGAACCAGGCTCTCGTCACAGAACTGGCGGAGGAGCAGCGGCTGCTGCTCCTGTGCGGACGATACGAGGGGTTTGACGAGCGCATTACTGAAGGGCTGAAACCACTGGAGGTATCGGTCGGCGACTTCATCTGCAACGGCGGCGAGGTCCCCGCCATGCTGCTGATCGACGCCGTGATCCGGCTGGTGCCGGGGGTGCTGGGAGACGAAACCAGCAGCAAATACGACTCGTTTGCGGAGACCGGACTCCTCGAATACCCGCAGTACACCCGCCCCCGCGAATTCCGCGGCATGACGGTTCCCGAGGTGCTCCTGAGCGGCAACCACGAAGCGATCGCCGCGTGGCGCCGCGAGCAGAGCGTCCGCCGCACCCGCGAACGCCGCCAGGATCTGCTGGAATAACGACGAACACCCGCCGCAAAGTGCGCGTCCCGGACGTGAGATAATCGATCTGTTCCCTTGCCAATTCCGCGAATTCCGTGTATTCCGTGGTTCCCGAAACTGGAGCCGGAGTGATGCAGAACCTGATTGCCCTTGCCGAAAAAACGAGCCTGCGGGAGACCCCGCTGAATTTTGCGGTCGGCGACACCGTCGACGTGCATACCCGTATCCTGGAAGGAGATAAGGAACGCATCCAGATCTTTTCCGGAGTCGTGATCGCACGTCGGGGGACGGGGACGCGTGAAGCGTTCACCGTCCGCCGCATCGTCGCCGGCGAGGGGGTGGAACGGACATTTCCGATCAACTCTCCGAAGGTGGCCGACGTCGTCGTCAAGCGGCACGGCAAAGTACGCCGGGCGAAGCTGTACTACCTCCGTGAGCGGTCCGGCAAATCGACCCGACTGCGGGAGCGGCGCGCCGGTGAGGAGGAGGGGGGCGAGGAGTAAGCCGTTGGGTCCTGCCATGGCGTGTCATCGATCGATACGACGCTGCGTGGAGCCGTATTCTCGCTCCCGTGGCTCAGTGGTGAGAGCGCCCGTCTTATAAACGGTCGGCCGGTGGTTCGATTCCACCCGGGAGCACTCGCGCCGGGGTTCGCCAGACCATCGCCGTCGGACTACAATCGAGACCCACGGATTGCGATCCGTGGGCTTTCTGGTTTCCGTCCGTGGGACTTCCGTCATGGTGCGGCGCGGCTGGTTCACGCTCCTGCTCGGCGATAAGGGAGAACGGCTGGCGGTGCGGCACCTGAAAGGGCTGGGCTACAAGATCCTGGCCCGCAAGTGCCGGAGCCGCATCGGTGAGATCGACATCATCGCGCTGGACGGCGCGTGCCTCGTGTTCGTCGAGGTCAAGACCCGCTCGTCGCACGCGGCCGGTCACCCGGCGGAAGCCATCACGTTTGAAAAACGCCGGCAGCTTACGCGAACCGCGCTGGCCTGGCTCAAGCAGGCCGATCTTCTCGATCACCGCGCGCGATTCGACGTGATCGCCATCACGTGGCAGGCGGGCGGCAAGCCGGTGGTGGAGCACTACCAGAATGCATTCGAGCCGGTGGGGACGGGGCAACTGTTCTCGTGATGCGGACCTTCAGGCTTCCCATCCGAGCGGTTTGTGAGAGAATACAAGGGAGCGGCGGGCGTCAGCCCACTGTCCCGACGGACAACCGCACCGCGGCCCGCCAACGTCACCTGCAGCGCTTTTCGTGAGGATCCTCCAATGGTACTGACCCCCGAACAGCAACAGATCGGAAGCCAGAATTTCGCCGGCGCCGTCTCGGTCACCCGCCGCGATTTTCTGAGAGGCGTGACGGCCGGTGCGGCCGGAGTGGGGACGGTGTATTTTGCCTACGGGGCCCTGCAGGGGGAGCCGGTGCGGGTCGGCGTCATCGGGACGGGGGATGAGGGGAACATCCTCATCACACAGCACCCGCCGAAGTACATGAACATCGTGGCGGTCGCCGACCTGCGCCCCAGCAACCGGGACCGGGCGTTCACGGGGGACCCCAACGACGACCGCGTGGGGCTGATCCGCAAACTGGGGGCCGACGTCGCCTCGCAGATCAAGCGGTACGACAGCCACAAGGAACTGCTTGCGCACAAGGACGAACTGGGGCTGGAGGCGGTCGTGATCGCCACGCCGCTCAATACGCATGCTCCGATCGCCGCGGAGTGCATGCAGGCCGGCCTGCACGTCCTGAGCGAAAAGCTCATGGCCCACAATACGGCCGAATGCAAGGCGCTGATCCGCAAGGCCCGCGAGCTGAACCGGCTCTACGCGGTCGGGCACCAGCGGCACTACAGCGTGCTGTACGACAACGCGCACCACATCGTGGAGTCCGGCGCCCTGGGAGATATCAAGTACATCCGCGCGCAGTGGCACCGCAACAACAGTTTCCCGGGCGGCGACCAGTGGAACCCGGACTTTAATCCGGCCAAGAGGGAAAACGACGAAAGAGACTTCGAGGCCCTCAAGGACCGCGTCCAGGAGTTCGGTTTCGACTCGGTCGAGCAGCTCGTGAAGTGGCGGCTGTTCCGCTCGACCGGCGGCGGCCTGATGGCCGAACTGGGGAGCCACCAGATGGATGCGGCCAGCATCTTCCTGGGGCACGTCCATCCGCTGGCCGTGCAGGGTTTCGGCGGAAAGAATTTCTACGGTGTGAAAGGGGTCGGATCGGTCGACAAGCAGGAGGACCCCCGGGACATCGACGACCACATCTACGTGACGTTCGAGTTCCCCGGCCCCCATTACGACGCGCAGAACAACCCCGACGACATCTGTATCGTGACCTACTCGTCGATCAACACGAACAAGTTCGAGCCGTACGGCGAAATCGTCTACGGCAGCCGGGGCACGCTGTTCGTGAACAGCGAAAAACAGGCGCACCTGTGGAAGGAGGACGGACGCGGCAGCCAGGGGGGCGGTCCCGATCAGAGGCTGTGGGTGGTGTCGGGAGCGGCAGGCGGTCCTGTGCTCGACGCCTACGAGACGTCCACCGGCCAGCCCAAGGCGGCGAGCGGTTCCGACGACTGGGCGACCGGCGTCAGCCGCGGCTACACCGAAGAGATGGAGCACTTCTGCTGGGCCGTGCGGCAGTTCAAGGACGGCTATTACCGCGACGGAGTGGAAATCTCCCGTGACGAAGGCGGCCTGCGCTGCAACGGCGTGGTCGCGATGGCCGACGCCATCATGGCGCATACGGCCAACCTGGCGATGAAGCACAAAAAGCGGATCGAGTTCAAGCCGGAATGGTTCGATCCGATGAGCGACGCCGCGCCGGAGACGGACCCGCAGGTGGTCGGGTGAGGATCGTTGGGGACTCGCGCTGAGTCAGGACCCGCCGACGCCGTCGGCGGGCTTTGGCCTGTATTGCGCAACTTGTGAAATCGGTCGCGGGTTGCTGACGGCGCGACTGGCAGTATTAGAACTCTGCGGACCGGTCATACGCATCTATCATCTCTGATGCGTGTTGGGTACAATCCCCGGCGACCGGACCGACGGTCGGCGCGTTCCGTCTGGTGTGCCGGCTTCACGCCGGACGACGCAATCCGCCTGCTCCCGGAATGACCTGATGCTCACGCTCCCCGGTTCACGGCATCCCGGCCGCGGCCGCCTCTCGCGGCGCGACGTGCTCCATGTCGGCGCTCTCGCCTGCGGGGGGCTGACCCTGACCGGCCTGCTGCGACGTCGCGCCGGCGCGGCGCCGGCGGCGTCGTCGCACAAATCGGTGATCATGATCTGGCTGCGCGGGGGACCGTCGCACATCGACAGTTTCGACATGAAGCCGGCCGCGCCGCTCGAGGTGCGCGGCGAATTTCGGCCGATCTCGACGAGCGTCCCCGGCATCCGGATCTGCGAACACACGCCGCTGCTGGCCGGCGACATGCAGCGGCTCGCCATCCTCCGCGGCATCCGGTCCAACGACCTCGGCGACCACACGCCGCATTACATCAGCACCGGTTTTCCGGATCGCGGCGTACGGCCGGCGTTTGGATCGGTGGTGAGCTATCTGCGACCGCGCACTGACGGGTTGCCGCCCTACGTCAGCGCCTACACGCCCGAGCACGAAGGCCCGACATATCTCGGACCCGCGCATGGCGCGTTCGTGCCGCGGGGGGACGGTCTGGAGAACCTGAGCCTGGCGCGTGACGTCACGCTCGACCGGCTCGGAGACCGCCGCGCGCTGCTCGGGCGCCTCGACGCGTTCCGCCGCGCCGTCGACCTCAGGGAGTCCTTCGGCGCAATGGATGCGTTCGAGCAGCAGGCGTTCGACATCATCACGACGCCCAGGGCCCGAACGGCGATGGACCTCGATCAGGAGCCGCGCGAGGTGCGCTCACGCTACGGCCGGTTCTGGGAGAGTTTTGTGCTGGCCCGGCGGCTGGCGGAGGCGGGCGTTTCGGTCGTGACGCTCAAGATCGGCGACTGGGACACGCACGAGAGGAACTTCATCGACATGCGCGACCAGTTGCCGGAACTCGACCTGGCGTTTCACTCGCTGGTTGGGGACCTGTACGACCGCGGGCTGGAGCGCGACGTGGCCGTCGTCATGTGGGGCGAATTCGGCCGTGCGCCGCGGATCTCGCGCGGCGACGGGCGGGACCACTGGCCGGAGGCGGGGGCCGCGGTCATTGCCGGCGGCGGATTCCGCGTCGGCCAGGCGATCGGAGAGACCGACGCCGAAGGGGGGCGATCGCTGGGCCCGCCGAACAGCCCGTCGAACGTGCTGGCGACCTTGTACCGTCACCTGGGAATTGATCCGGCGGTGACCATCCCCGACCACAACGAGAGGCCGATGCACGTGCTGGATGATCGGGAAGTCGTGAGGGAATTGTAAGTTCCCCCGGCGCGACGGAATTGCGAGGGCACCGGAGCTGCGGTTCAGCCGTAACGCACCCCCGTGGACGCAGAAAGCCGCGATCCGTTTCGGATGACGGCTTCGTTGGCGAGCGGAGAGGGGGGGATTCGAACGGGCCGCTCTCCACAACCGGCTACTCCGTATGCATTTCAGCCGAAACACCGTGTGCTGCCAAGACTTCGAAAGTTGCGGGGACTGCTGGTTGTTTTCGGTTGTTTGTCGATTCTTGGCAACCTTCTCAGCGCAGTTTCAGCACACTCGCTCGACGGTCCCGATCGTCCCGTACCACCCCTCGCTCTCCCGTGGAGCCGTGCTGCGGGTTCGCCTGCGCGGACCCGGGCACGACGCGGAACAACCGACAGTTCTGCAGAAGAGAGTCTACCAGATGGCGGACGTGCCGCCTGCTATGCGCGCTACTCGAGTGACACTCAGCGGGAGGACAGCATCACCGACCAGCTCCGGGTCTGTCGCGAATTTGCGGCTCAAAATGGCCACTCAATCCCAGACTCACTGGTCTTCAGCGATGAAGCTGTTTCAGGAACAAAACGGCGGCGTGCGGGCCTCGATGCGATGCTCAAGGCGGCGGAGGACGGCCGGTTCGGCACCATCTACTTTTTCCTGAAGCGCACCTGGTGGTTCCCCGAATCCATC
>CAZWGW010000188.1:0-10402 GCA_964633565.1 uncultured Planctomycetaceae bacterium | reverse complement strand
GTCGTTCCCACGTGGAATGGATCATGGCCAATGTGCCCGTGGAGCACCGCCGGGCGTTTGTGGCCACGACCGGCGACGCGTTGAAGAATGACCTGCGTGTCGCACAGGTGCAGCAGGCCGTTACGGAACTGGTAGGCGACGCGGCATCGTTGCCCATCGCCCTGCGTGTGTCGACGCCTGCCGGCCGCCCCGCGAAGGAGGTCGAGAATATCTTCAAGCAGCGGATCGACAACATGGACCAGCCGATCATTCCCTACTCCGCCCCGACTTCGGGCGGCAACTGATTCAGGTGCGTGGTCCACGCCGTTGCCGCACGAAACAGCCGGTCGACTCGCCTGCCGGTCCTTGCGCGAAACAGCCGCCGTGTCTTATCCTGTGAGGCCCCATTCCGCGGACGGTGTCGAGTCCTGCTCGCCGCAGCGAATTGGGCTGAGTGACGGCCCGGACATCTCGTCCAGTCCCATTCGCCCACTCGACGCTGTGCCGCAGCCGGAACGCGGTTACCGCGGGAAGGCAGGCGTTCCCGCGCCCTTGCGACCCGCGTCGCTGCGCGACGCAGGACTGACACTCGCACAACTCACCGACCTCACGCTCAAGCTGCTCTACCTGCACGGAGCGCTGACGGGGTTCGATATTTCGACCGAATTGCGGCTGCCTTTCAGCGTGGTGGAAGAGGGGCTGCGGTTTCTCAAGGAGCAGCGTTGCGCAGAGGTGACGTCCGGCGAGATGCTGGGTGTGATCTCGCAGCGTTTCGTGCTGTCCGATCTGGGCCGGATCCGCGCCCGTGACGCCTTCGAGCAGAGCCGGTACGTCGGGCCGGCCCCGGTTTCCCTTGAGGCGTACACGACGCAATGCCGGTTGCAGTCCGTGGTCGGGATCCGCTGTGCGCCGGGCGACCTCAGACATGCGTTTCAGGGTCTAGTGATCCGCGAAGGACTGCTGGAGGAACTGGGGCCGGCAGTCTGCAGCGGGCGGTCGATCTTTCTCCACGGACCGCCCGGCAACGGCAAGACCGTGATCTCCCGCGGACTCGGCCGGGTCCTGAATACGTGCGGCGGGGACATTTATGTGCCCTACGCCGTCCACGT
Source organism: uncultured Planctomycetaceae bacterium (assembly GCA_964633565.1). Lineage (GTDB taxonomy): Bacteria > Planctomycetota > Planctomycetia > Planctomycetales > Planctomycetaceae > CAZWGW01. Next base: position 9,314 of record CAZWGW010000188.1, on the reverse strand, counting down.
CGAGGGGGCGATCATTACCGTTTTTGACCCGGTGATTCACCGACTGGCGGAAGAGGATTGCGACATGGGGCCGGACCGACGCAACCACGCGGTTTCCGATGCGCCCCCTGGCGGTTCGCCGTACGATTTGCGCTGGCGCAGGGTTCGAAGGCCGGTCGTGATTTCCGGCGGCGAACTGACGCTGGAAATGCTCGATCTGCGCCACAATCCCAGCGGGCAGTACTATTTCGCGCCGCTGCACGTCAAGGCAAACGGCGGGCTGTTCCTGGTCGATGACTTCGGCCGGCAGATCGTCCGTCCCAAGGAACTGCTCAACCGGTGGATCCTGCCGCTCGAAGACCGCGTCGACCACCTGACGCTCGCGACGGGCAAGAAGGTGGCCGTACCGTTTGAACAACTCATTGTCTTTTCGACAAACCTTGAGCCGAAGTCGCTGGTGGATGAGGCGTTTCTGCGTCGCATCCGACACAAAATCCTGATCGGTCCACCGACGCGCGACACATTCGCCGAGATCTTCGAGCGGTGCTGTGAATGCGCGGGAGTGCCATTCGACTCTGCGGCCGTGGAGTACCTGTACTCCCGCCACTACGATCGACAAAGGTTGCCCAAAGCCTGCGACCCGCGAGATTTACTGGAGATCGCGGGCGCCGTCTGCCGATTCAGGGGAGAGCGGGTCCACCTGGCACAGTCCGTTCTCGCCGAGGCTGCGCAGCGCTTGTTCTGCGAAGTCTGAGACGGAACATGGAGTTCCGACGGACCGCGGGCCGCGGCGGTGAACCGATGCACTGGTTGTCTGCATCGGCCACCCGTAACACCTCACGACGGCAAGGAGTGCCGCACGATGCCCCTCTCCGCCACCTGTCGGCTGGTCCTCGCCAGCGCCGCATTCATGGCACTGGTCGGCGGCTGCCGTTCAACGGCTCCGCAGTCCGGCGTCGCCGACCGCTCCTGGCGCGACGTGTTCCGGCGTGACCCGCGCGACATTGCGGCCCGGCGGGCGCGGGAGGCCGAAGAAGTCGACGCCCCGAAGGACATTGGAGATTCGACGGAGCTGAGCCTCACCTACGCCCGCTGGATGGAGGACGTCAAGAACCTGCCGGAAGCCCGTCGTCATTACAGTGAAGTGGTGGAACGCAAGCCGAAGAACATCGACGCGGTGCTGGGGCTCGCCCGGATCGACCTGGCGTCAGGCATGACGTACGAAGCCGAACAGGGGTTCCTCAAGGCGTTACGGCTGGACCCGAATTCACCGGCGGCACTTCACGCGCTGGGCCAGTTCTACGCATCGCAGGAACGCTGGCCGGAGGCGGTGGAGATGCTCAACAAGTCGATGCTCGCCGCGCCCGCAGAACGTCAGTACCGTTACGATCTGGCCGTGGCCATGGTGCGTGTGGGGGACATCAACGGCGCCATGCCGCACTTCATCCGCACGGTGGGCGATGCGGAGGCCCACTACAACGTCGGCTACATCCTGCAGCAGGAGGGCCATCTGGCGGAAGCCGAACAACAGATGCTGCTGGCCGTCACGAAAAAGCCGGACATGCACGAAGCGCAGGTCTGGCTGGACGAAATCCGCCGCGCACAGGAATCCCCGTACATGACGGCACAGTCGGCGCCAGCGCCGCAGTCCGGCATCCAACCGGCCGGACATCAATTGACGCCGCCCACTGCGTCCGGTCCTATTACTCCCGCGGGGGGAGTGCAGTTCCCGCGCGGGGCGATCTCTCAACCTGCGCCGCAGCAATACACCGGACCGCAGCAGCAGCAACGGAGCAATCAGCAGCCGTCATTCCGCTGAGCCGCTGCCGCGCCAGCGCCGTCACAGGCTGAGGCGAACCACCGCTCCGACAGGAGGTTGGCGAACGCCGCGCCATGCACGAGCGCGAGCACCCCGCTGATCATGATCGCCAGGCCAGCGGCCGACGTGGCGCCGACCGCCAGGCCGTGGAGCGCGGCATCCGTGACGATCAGGCCCAGTCCGACTCCGTGTTTCAATGACGCGGACAATCCCATTGGCTCTGCCTCCGTTCACTTCGTGGCTCATAATTCCTTCAACGGGGCCGCCGGCCCGGCCGACAGGAGCGCCCCCACGGACGGCGCGGCGCTCGGCGCAGCGGCTGGAACTCTGCCGTCGGCCGAGGCGAACTCGCGTTCCATCAGTTCGCTCCGCATGATGCGCACGCCCCCGGGACAGACCAGCCCCAGCCGTACCCGCTTGCCGCTGATCGACAGCACGCGCAGCTCGACGTTGTCGCCAATCTGCACGGACTCACCGGGTTTTCGCGCCAGGACCAGCATCGCCAATTCTCCCGTTCACCTGTTGTCGTGACCGGTCCAGCAGCCAAGGATCGCGGCCCGATTGCGGCACGCACGCCGCGCCAGAAACGCCAGCCGCTCGAGCGTGCTCTGGTCCTGCAAACGCAGGCGGTTGGCGTCAAATCCCGCGGGCAGCGGCAGCTCTGCCGCACCGATCATGCGCACCAGCTCCTCGCGAGTCATCCGGGTGATCGTCTGGTCAGACAGCGCGGCAATGGCGGATTCGTCGAGCGCTTCCCGGGCCGGGGCCCGGTCGACGAGCGACCGATATCGGCGGTGGAATTCGTCGCTCGCCCGGCCTGCGGCCATTTCCGCAACCCGCACAGACTGGCTGTTCATGAGCGTGCTCTCCCGTGTTCGACCACCAGCTCGTTGTGCACGCGGCGGACGCTGGCAACCGACATGGCCGCGTGCTGCGCGAGCTGTTTGGCGTAATACGTCGGGACTTCTCCCGTGAGGAACACCTGCCCGTCCTGTGCCGCCACTCGCACGGCGCGCAAACGCCCGTCGCGGCGGGCCGAGAGCGCTGCCTGAACGGCGGCCCCCAATTCCCGATCGTGCGACCGTCGCAGCCCAATACCGGCGTCAGCGATGTGAACTCCCATCCGTGATTTCTTTCGTGATATTGAACGTTGTTCGACAGGGTTGAGCGACGGCACGCATGTGCGCCGTCGCAAAGTCTCGGGGCGGCCATCACCCCAGCGCATCGTGCAACGTGCCGACGTCAGGCGTCGCAACAGGCGGCGTCCGCGTCGCGCGATTCCTCCAGACTCGCGCAGATCCGGTCCAGGACCGTCGTCAGGCGAAATGGCTTGGGCAAACAGTGTGCCAGAGGCTGCCCCGTCTGCATCGCCAGGACTTCGGCCGGCTCACCCCCGGTGACGATCACCACTCGCGGCCGAACGATTGACCCGTTGTCGCACAGTATCTCCAGAAGTGCGCGGGCACCGCCGCATGCGAGGTCGACGTCCAGGACTACCGCCTGCGGCTGAAAGTCCCGCAACTCCAGCACGCAATCGTGGGCCGTGGAGGTTGTCCGCACGTCAAAGTCGAACTGCCTGAAAAAACGAGCAAACACCTCCGTCAGCCCGCTGTCCGCGTCCGCCCAGAGGAGCCTGGTTTTCATGTCTGCCTTCGTTCTAGCCTGTCCGCACAATTCCTTCATCCGCCGGCGCTGACAGCGGGTCCTCCGCACCCCACGCTGATTCCCGCGCGTCCGCGTCCTCCAACCAGGAGCAGTAAACGAACATTGTTCAGCGTTCGGCCCGAGCCGTCATCAGCACTTTCGTGAATACGTTGTAGTGGAATCCACTACACGGTTCCGGAGCGGGAGAGTACGTTTTGCTGTCCAATTGTCGCGCGCGGCTGTATCGTTATCGCACACCGAATCCGGCGGGCTGAGGCGCGGGCAGCCATTGCCCTGAGTGACCCGCGGTTGAAAGGAATTGTGTATTGCAGATCGTGGTTGTCATCGCGGCCTGAAGACTAATCGCCAAAGGTCATGGCTACATCTCACAGCCGCTCCGATGCGTCGGGTGCTGTGCAATGGACGCGCGAGGGTGTATCGTTGTCGCAAACCACGCCGCGCCAGGTGGATGAGGCCAGGTCATGGTGAAGAAGCGCGCAGTACAGCGCAAGAAACGCCAAAAGAAATCATCCGTCGAGGAGCAATTGCGACTGACGAATGAGCGGTTCGCTGCCGCGCTCAACGCGTCCTCCGTGGTGGTGTTCAATCAGGATCGCAACCTGCGTTACACGTGGATTCACAACCCGGCGCTCGGCTTTACCCCCGATGAACTGGTCGGGATGAGCGACGAAGAGATGTTCGAACGGGTCGAAGACGCGCAGCGCGTCATTGCGATTAAACGCGCCGTGTTGGAAAACGGCGCATCGCAGAGACAAGCTGTGCCGGTTTTCGATCGGGGAGTTGAACACTGGTATGACCTCAACGTACAGCCGCAGCGCGATGCGATCGGTGCGGTTGTCGGCATCCTCTGCACCGCCGTTGACGTCACCGAACAGAAGCGTGCCGAGGAGGCGCTGGAACAACAGATCACCGAACGGACGCTGGCACTCCGTGAACGGGAGGAACGTCTGCGCGCCATTCTTGCGACCGCGATGGATGCCATCGTCACGATTGACCGCCGCGGTCGCATCGAGAGCCTGAATCCTGCGGCCGAGCGGATGTTCGGCTACACGGCCCAGGAAGCCGTCGGGCAGAATGTCCGCATCTTCATGCCTTCCCCGTATGCCGAGGAACATGACGACTATCTGCGCCGTTATCGGGAGACGGGGCAAGCGCGGATCATTGGCAAGTCGCGGGAATTGATCGCCCGGCACAAGGACGGGCGCGTGTTTCCCATCGACCTCTCCGTGAGCCAGGTCGACCATCTCGGGTTATACACGGCGATCGTGCGCGACTTGTCGCAGCGCCGCGCCCTCGAGGAGGAGCTGCTGATGATCGCCGGCGAGGAGCAGCAGCGAATCGGCCAGGACCTCCACGACCAGGCCGGACAGGAATTAACGGCATTGCTGCTGCTCGCCGACACGCTGGTGGAGGAGATCGCCTCCGGGACGCTTCCCGACGTTCGCATTGCGACCAAAGTCCGGGACGGCGTGCGTCGCGCCTTGAACCAGGTGCGGGGTCTGGCCCGCGGCCTGATGCCGGTCGAAGTCGATGCGGAGGGCCTGCAGGCGGCGCTCGCGGACCTTGCCATGAGCATCAGCGATGTACACAACGTGCAGTGCGTCTTTGAATGTCCGGTGCCGGTGTACGTCAATGACAACAAGATCGCCACGCACCTGTATCGCATTGCCCAGGAAGCGACGACGAATGCCATCAAGCACGCACATCCCCGCCGCGTCGTGTTGTCGCTATTGGAACAGGACCACGAAATCCTGCTCCGCGTGACTGACGATGGTCGCGGAATCAGCCATGTCCCCGTTAACAGCAAAGGGCTGGGACTGCGGATCATGCGGCATCGCGCCAACCTGATAGGAGGTCGACTGTCGGTTGCCCCGGTGGCCGACCGTGGTACGGAACTGGTCTGTACACTCCCCCGAGGCACGAATCATGCCGCTTCGACCTGACAGGACGCGAACCGCACGCGCCACGGTGCTGATCGTTGACGACCACCCGGCTGTTCGCGAAGCGCTGGCGCTGCGCATCGAGCGCTGCTCGGACCTGGAGGTCGTCGGCGAAGCATCAAACGTCGCGGAGGCGCTCAAGCTGCACGAGTCGAGCTGTCCCGACCTGGCCGTCATCGACATCTCGCTCAAGGAGGGGAGCGGCATCGACCTGATCAAACGGATCAAGGCCCGCGATCCTTCCGCGCGGCTCCTGGTGTGGAGCATGTACGACGAGTCGCTGTTCGGCGAACGCGCCCTCCGCGCCGGCGCCTCCGGCTACCTGAGCAAGGAGAAAGAGACGAGCGAAATCATCACCGCCCTCCGCCGCGTGCTGGCGGGCAAGGTCTACGTGAGCGAGGCGCTCTCGGCGCGGCTGCTGACCCGCGCGACCGGCGGCGGCGCGTCGATCCATGATTCGCCCGCCGAACGGCTCTCCGACCGCGAACTGGAGGTGTTCGAACTGATCGGCAAGGGGCTGACGACGCGCGAGATCGCCGAGCGGCTGCACGTGAGCGTCCACACGGTCGAGACGCACCGACAGCGGATCAAGACCAAACTCGATATCGACACGTCCGCCATTCTGTCGCGCGAGGCGACGCAGTGGCTGCTGGAGAAAGGTTGATGCGCAACTCGACGATTTGCGGCGGGGCGCACCGGCTCAGCGTGAAAACGACTCCCCATATCGCCCGGCCATCGTCCGCTGCATCGCAGCCCGCTCCTCGTTGATCATCTGCCAGATCTGGTCCCGCTCGGGTGCGCTGGCGGCCACCAGTTCCGCCTGTTGCGCCCGCACCTCCTGCAGGTTGCTCGTCACTTCCGCCCGTGGGGGCTGGCCGTACCATTGCGGCCCCCACCAACCCGAGCCCCACCAGCCCGTCCAGCCGTAGCCCCAGCCGCCGTATCCCGGATCGTAATACACGTTGTAGACAATGCTCTGCTCCAGCGCGTTGACCTTGACGGCCATTCCGCGGAGCGAGTCCGCCAACGCGCGGAGTTTCGCGCTGATCGACTGACCGTAGTCGATCAGGTCCGGGTCCACGCCGGCCGCCGGCAGGTGGTCGATCCGCCGGGCGAAGTTCTGATGCCACTGCGCCGTGCGGGCATAACTCTTCGCCCGCGCGTAGGCGCGGCCCAGATCGTCGATGTTGCGGTTCACTGCGTTGAAGTACCGCCGCGAGGCCGTCACATCGGCGCCCGTCGACCCGGGGGATGGGGCCGTCGGCGGCTGCTCCGCCGCGGGCGGGGGCGGGCCGGGCGGTGCGGGAGGGGCCGTCGCCAGGCTCATCACGCGGCGCAGGCTCTCGTCCGAGAGCGGCATCCGCAGCGTCACGGTCCGCTCATCGACCTGCACGACTGCGTCTTCGAGTTCATCGATCGCCGCCCCCATGTCGTTCAGCAGTTCAATCAGGAGCGGTTTGACGTACTCCCCTTCGTCGCCGACCGTTCGCCCGAAATCCATCCGCAGTTCCGCCTGTGTCGTCTCGTCCACTCGCACGGTCAGCGTCACGCCGCGCAGGGTCTGATAGAGGATCACCAACCCCGGCTTTGCCTCGGGACGGTCCTGCAGCGCCGCCGCTCCGTCAATCCGGTAGCGGATCAACACCGGGTCGAGCATCTCCTGCAGGTCGACCGCCAGCATGATCTGCGCCGACGGGTCGTTGGCGGCCGTCACGAGGTAATCGCTCATCCCCAGTACGCCCAGGCCGCGATGGAAGTCGGCCAGCCAGCGCGCCACGTCCTGCCGCGTCGCCGGCGTGATGCCCCCCAGCACGCGCAACGGTTGATCGCCGGGGGGCGTCAGGTCGACAAAGTAGCCGTTGTAACGCGGGGACCAGACGGCCGCGTGCTCGTCGATCTGCTGCACTTCGGTCCCTTCGCGCGTCGCGAGGTCTTCCATGCTGTACCCCGCCGGCAGGGGGATCAGCACCGTAGTCCACGCCGGTCCCCCCGCCCCCGGGTGCTCGCGGGATGCGCGGACGAACAACTCCACCCAGGGGGGAATGTTCGCGGCGCCGGCCAGAAACTCGGTCTCGTGTTGTTTCGCCCAGTCCTCCTTCTGGCCGCGCGGACTGTTCGTCAGTTCGCGAATCCGCAACACGACGAGGGCGTTGGCGTCCTTGGGGAGCAGTGGCAGCAGTTCCCGCGTCTCGGCCGCCGGGAGTGACGCAGACAGGCAGATCGTTGACAAGGCGACGACCATCATTCGGCACAGTGGACGACACATGACGCTCCTCCTCAAATTTGCGTGGTATTGCGGGTCGACGTTCCGCAAAGGCCATACCACACGCGTCGGGCGCGGATCATTGCGAGTCCGGCTTGTGAAATCGCGCGGCATCGCACGTGTCATGCATGGCGTGCGTGCGACTCCGCACACTTCCGTGACGTAGGCCGGCGCTGACGGATCATGTAACCTGAACGAGTTGCCGAATCGCGGTCCGCGTCAGGGTTCTACGCCATGCGCCCCGTCGCCTGCAGCGCGCTGTTCACCGACCTCTACCAATTGACCATGCTGCAGGCGTACTACGCCACGGGCATGACGGCGACGGCGGTATTCGAGTTCTTCGTGCGCAAGCTGTCGCCGTCGCGCAATTTCTACATTGCCGCCGGGCTGGAACAGGCGCTCGACTATCTCGAAGACCTGCGGTTCACACCCGAGGAGCTGGAATGGCTGGCCGGCTGTGGGCGGTTCCGGAAAGAATTCGTCGACCGACTGGCGACGTTCCGGTTCACCGGCGACGCGCACGCGATGCCCGAAGGGACCGTTTTCTTCCCCGATGAGCCGATCCTCCGCGTCACGGCACCGATGCCGGAAGCGCAACTCGTCGAATCGCGGCTGATCAACCTGCTGCAGGTTCAGACGCTGATCGCCTCCAAAGCGGCTCGCTGCGTCCTGGCCGCGCCGGGAAAGCTGCTGGTCGACTTTGGCATGCGCCGCGCCCACGGCGCCGAAGCCGGCCTGCTCGCCGCACGGGCCAGCTATCTGGCTGGATTTTCCGGCACGGCCACCGTTAACGCCGGCCAGCACTACGGCATCCCCATCTACGGCACGATGGCGCACTCGTTCATCCAGGCGCACGATGACGAAGACCGCGCGTTCATCGACTTTGCCCGCGCCAATCCGCACAGCGTCGTGTTGCTGATCGATACGTACGACACCGAGGCGGCGGCCGAAAAGGTCGTCGCGCTGGCGCCCCGCATGCGCCGCGAGGGTCTGCCGATCCACGGCGTCCGTCTGGACAGCGGCGACCTGGCGGACCATGCCCGGAAGGTGCGGGCGATCCTCGATGCCGGCGGTCTGCGCGACGCCACGATCTTCGCCAGCGGCGGCCTGGACGAACTCGATCTCGCACGGATGTCGGCCGCCGGCGCGCCGATCGACGGCTATGGCATCGGCAGCCGGCTCGACGTCTCCGCCGACGTACCGTATCTCGACTGCGCCTACAAGCTGCAGGAATACGCCGGCCTGCCGCGGCGCAAGCGTTCCGAAGGCAAAAGCACCTGGCCGGGCCGCAAGCAGGTGTTTCGACAGTTCGACGGCGGCCTGATGAAGGGCGACACGGTGGCCATCGAAGACGAGCCAGTTCCCGGTGCTCCGCTGCTGGAACTCGTGATGCAGGGAGGCCGGCGCACGCGGCCGTCACCGCCGCTCTCCGAGATACGGGACTGCACTGCGCGGAACCTGGAGCAACTCCCGCCGGACCTCAAGCGGCTGAATGTGCACGGCGAATATTCTGTGCGTATCTCCGACGGTCTGCATGAGCTGGCGCGAGAGGTAGACGCCCGCGAGCAGGCGCAACAGTCAGTTTGACCAACGGGCCGGGGTCGGGTGTCCAGAATTCAGTTTTGGCGGCACATCGCGTAGTTTGCAA
>CAZWGW010000187.1:5176-10478 GCA_964633565.1 uncultured Planctomycetaceae bacterium | reverse complement strand
CCGCGTGGACGGCCGACCTGCTGCGCGCGGCGCTCAACACGGCCGGGCTGGCGCAGCCCCAACCGAAGAAGGCATGCGACCTGCTCACGGAGAAGAACAACGGCGCGACCGGCCTGCAGGCGGCGATTCCCCCCCAGGAGGCGGACAACGTCCAGATCAGCGACGCCCAGTTTGCCTTGCTGGAACAGTTTGCCGCTGATGCTTCGATGTCGGTCGACGCACTCATCTCCCAACTGCGCGCCCCGGAGGTCGGGTCGTTTACCGACGCTCAGGCCGAGACGCTCCTCGACTTCGTCGGCAAGCTCCCCACCGTCGCCGAGCGGGACCATGCGCTCTGCTTTGAACTGCTTGAAGCCGGCCCGCTCTCCCGCGACCAGCGGGAATTCCTGCTCTCCGCCTACCGCCGCCAGCACGAATGGGAGGTCGCCGTCGGCCGTCTGCTCGTCGCATCACACGTCGACAAATTCCGCTGGTCGGGCGAATTCAACCAGCAAGGCTCCGCCTTCTGGTGGATTTACGAGTACGTCTTCAAGCCGATCACGGCGACGATGTTCGCCCTGCTCGCCTTCTACGTCGCGTCGGCCGCGTTCCGCGCGTTCCGCGCCAAGAACATCGAGGCGATCCTGCTGCTGGGCACCGCGTTCGTCATCCTGCTGGGCCGCACGTTCGCCGGCGTGCTGCTGACCGACTGGATCCCCCCGGAATCGAATTTCGCCGGCTTGCGCGTCGAAAAACTCACGGTGTTCGTGATGAGCGTGTTCAATACGGCCGGCAACCGGGCGATCATGATCGGCGTCGCGCTCGGCGTGGCCTCCACGTCGCTGCGGATCCTGCTCGGCGTCGACCGCTCGTACCTGGGTTCCGGAGACGAATAGGGATAAGGGACGAACGATGAGGGATGAGAGATGAAGGATGAGAGATGAGGGATGAGGGATGAAGGATGACTGAGGACGGCATCGCATCGTGCCTCCGACCTCCGACTTCTGACTTCTGAATGCCGGATTCCGCCATGTACAACTTCTTCCAGAACCTCGACCGCCGTTGGATCTTCCTGCTGATGGGACTGTCCATCGCGATCCCGATCCTGTTCCAGCTCGAATTCCCCGAGAAGCCGTCGGCGCTGGCCCAGGCCGTGTTCGACGAGATCGACAACCTGCCGGACGGTTCGCCCGTGCTCATGGCCTGGGACTTCGATCCCGCCAGCGAGGGGGAGCTGAAACCGATGGCGACGGCCTTCGTACGGCACTGCTGCGAAAAACGCCACAAGATGTACTTCATGGCGCTGTGGCCCGTCGGCCAGCAGATGATCGACAACTCCATCGCGGAAGTAATCCGGGAGGACTTCCCCGACCTCGTCTACGGCGTCGACTACGTCAACCTGGGTTACAAATCGGGTTACGAAGGCGTCATCAAGGTGATTGTCACCGACCTCCGGGGCCTGTACACGACCGACGCGCGGGGCACCAACATCGACCAGATCCCGATGTGCAAGGAGATCGACAACATCCAGCAGATGAAGCTGATCATCAACGTCAGTGCAGGCTATCCCGGCACGAAAGAGTGGGTGCAGTATGCCGCCACGCCATTCCCCAACGTGCATCTCGTGGCGGGGAACACAGGGGTGCAGGCGGCCCAGATGTATCCCTACATTCCCAATCAGTTGCCCGGCATGCTGGGCGCGATCAAGGGGGCCGCCGAGTACGAGGAGCTTGTCGTCGACAAGTACGACCGCCAGCGGCAGCGTACACCGCCGGCGCGGTATCAGGAGGCCAAGCGCCGCATGGGACCGCAGCTCGTCGCCCACCTGGTGATGATCGGGCTGATCGTGTGCGGCAATGTACTGTACTTCATGGGCCGCAAGCAGCAACGTATGGCATGACGGCCGGACCGGACACCGTCGGTGGAGTGATCTCATGAACAAACAGACCGCCCTGTGGACGCTCGTGTTCGCCGTTGCCGCGCTGTGGCTGGCGTACCGCTTCGCCTCGACCGGCGCGGGAAGCGCCTTTGCGCAGGAGGTCGACGGCCGGTGGGCGCAAGCCGCTCCCACCGACTACGTCGCCGGTACGGCACAATTCAGCGTCACGCGGACAATCGGCTTGTGGACAGCGGCGTTCTTTACCCTGGCCGCGTTCTCATTCATGTACCGCGACAATCCGCTGTACAAGTTTACCGAATCGACAATTGTCGGTTCGTCGGCGGCGTACTGGATGGTGGTCGCCTTCTGGTCGGTCCTCCTCCCGAACCTGGTGGGCAAACTCTGGCCCGGGTGGGTGCAGTTGTGGGCCATGCCCGGCCTGTCACCCCTCCGGGAGTATTACTGGTGGGCCTACCTCATCCCACTGGCGCTGGGAGGCATGTTGCTCTGGCGGCTCGCCCCCAGGGGGGCATGGATCGCACGCTGGCCGCTGGCCTTCATCATCGGCACCATGGCCGGCATCCGTCTGCTGGGGTTTCTGGAGGCCGATTTCCTGAGTCAGATCCGCAATGGCCTGTCGTCGCTGCTGGTTTTCAGCGGCGGGGAGTTTCTCCCCTGGGACTCGCTGCGCGTCGTACTGGTGTTGCTCGGCGTGCTGGCGTGCCTCGTGTATTTCTTCTTCTCGTTCGAGCACAAGGGAATGATTGGCGGAATCTCACGGGTCGGAGTGTGGGTGCTGATGATCACCTTCGGCGCCATGTTCGGCTACACGGTGATGGGCCGAATTGCGCTGCTCGCCATCCGGCTCGAGTTCCTGTTCGACGACTGGCTCTGGCTCATCGACCCGCTGAATCGCCGGCTCGGCCTCTGACAGTCCTGGCAGACCAGCGAGCTGTCTGGGGGCCGGAATCGGCTCTTCTCTCCCAGCCGGTCGATTGATACACTCCCCCCCCTTCCGCGGCGTTCGCCGTGCTCCCGTCTGCGCGCCACCTACTCGTGGGAGTCGATTTCCATGGCTCGGATATTTCGCGGCGCTGTTTCGTGCCTGTCGGCGCTGGTGTTCTTGGTCGCGGCAACGTCCGCTGCCGATCCGAATGACGAACTCCTGCTGGCCCTGAAGGAGTGGGAGGCGGCCACCGCGGACGTCCCACAGCCGCTGCCGGACAAGGCGCTTGTCGCATACCGCAACACACACAACGCCCACGAACTCGAAGCAGCGGCCGAATTGTTCGGCCCCGTGTCCGCCCGGCGGCTGGTTGAGGAGTACCGCTGGACGCTGGAACGCGGGGACTCCGGCGAAATCCGCCTGCATGGTGAGCCGCGCGACGTCACGACCAGTCTGTTCTTTTCCGGCGTTGACGTGGTGCTGGATGGCGCCACGCATCGGCCTGCCTCGATTCAGTTCGTCGGAGTCCAGGGAGCACCGATCCCGCCCGTGATGGTGATGGCAACCAACACTGCGAAGACCGCACAGGAAGCGGCGCACCAATCTGACATTCAGTTGGTGGTCAACGTGACGGAACCTCGCGACGAGCCTGCTCCGCCGCGACCCGTCGAACTTGAGTCGATCCTCAACCGCTGGCAGGAGGCGGCTGGCCGCATTGAGACGGCGGAAATCCGGTTTCACCGTTACGTCTATGATCACGTCTACCTCGCCGAGACACGCAGCATTGGCCGAATCTGTTTCGAGGCGCCGAATCTGGGTGCTTATGAACTCGAGCCGGTCGATTCGGCGACCGATACGCAGCCTGCCCGGATCGACAGCCAGAGGGGCAAGTACCAGCTGACCCGTGCCGGTTCAACGAGGATTCACTGGAACGGTTCGAGAGTCTGGGTCATCGATCTCGACCAGAAGTCGTACGACGTCTGGACGATTCCTGAGCCGTTGCCGGAGGTTTTCTCTGGATGGAGCTTCTTTATCCATCAACTGGCTTCGCCGTCGGATTATCTGCCGGCGGTGATCAATCTCTCGGACGACTTCCTGCATCGTTTCCAGTGGAAGCTTGTCCGAGACGATGACCGGGGCTTGATGCTGCAAGGCACGCCGATTTCCAACCGTGATCGTTCTGAACTCAATCTCCTGCAGGTGCTCATCGATCGCGATACTTTTCGCACCAGTGCCACACGCATCATGAACGCGATGGGCAGCAAAGAGACGACGCATGTCCTGGAATACGTATCAGTCAACGACAACCGCGTGTCCCGGAGGGGCTGGGTTCCTGACCTCTTCGGTCTGAAACAGAACGCCCGGGCTCACAGCGCGGGAGTTGACGATGGCCAATCACGATAAGTGCCACATCGATTTTCCAGCCCGAAACGACGTTCTTGACACACCTTAGGGCAGGGCTAGAATTACCCGGGCTGCGTGCGGTTGAGCCGTGGCGGTTCCTTGAGATCAACGTGCTGGCCCACAGGCGCAGGTCATGAAAAAGTGTCGGCGGTGCACGAAGCCCGCAACGTTGCACATTACCGAGATCCGCAACGGCGTCGTCCAGCCGCTCCACCTGTGTGAGAACTGCGCGCAGGAATACCTCAACTCGGTTGACGTCGCCGCGCCTCCTGAGGCCGTGGAGAATGCAGCCGGCGCGTCGGAAGGGCCTTCCTCCGAGTCGGAATCCAGCGAACGCGACGGCCTGACCTGCCCCCAGTGCGGCATCACGTTCAAGCAATTCCGCAGCCAGGGGCGCCTCGGCTGTCCGCACGATTACGTCGCCTTTCGCAACGAACTCGTGCCGCTGCTGGAGACCATTCACAGCGAGACCCAGCACGTCGGCAAGATCCCGCATCACGCGCCAGACCTCAGCCGCAAACAGTTCGAGCTGATGCGGATGAGAAACGACCTCAAGTCCGCCGTGCAGAACGAAATGTACGAGGACGCCGCCCGGTTGCGCGACCAGATTCAGAACCTGGAAACCGAACTGCGCCAGGAGCCTTCACCGCAGTAGTAAACTGCCGGGAGTCCGCTCCCGGACAATCCAGCCAGCACCCCGCGCTCCGGACGCGGGAACATTCATTCGGGAGATCGTCGGTGGATCTGGAAGCCCTCACACACACGAGCGGTGAGTGGTTGCGCGGCACGGGTCCCGACTCGGACATCGTCATCTCCAGCCGCATCCGCCTGGCCCGCAATCTCGCTCAGTTTCCATTTCCGCCCCGCGCCGACGACGCCGTGCGGGCGGATATCGAAACCACCCTCCGCAAGCAGGTGCAGCGGCTGCAATCCGCCGAGGAACTCACGTATTTCAATGTCAACCTGCTGCAGCCCCTCGACCGGCAGATGCTCGTCGAGAGGCAGCTCATCAGCCGTGAACATGCCGACACCCACGGTTCGCGCGGCGTCGGAATCGGTCCCCGCGAAACGATCAGCCTGATGATCAACGAGGA
>CAZWGW010000187.1:0-5166 GCA_964633565.1 uncultured Planctomycetaceae bacterium | reverse complement strand
TCCAGGTGCTCCGCAGCGGTCTGGCGCTCGACGACTGCTGGAGCGACATCAGCCGCGTCGACGACGAACTGGAGCAGCACCTGACGTTCGCCTTCAGCGAGGAGTTCGGCTACCTGACCTCCTGCCCCACCAACGCCGGCACCGGGATGCGCGTCAGCGTCATGCTGCACCTCCCCGCGCTGGTCCTGACCAAGGAGATCCAGAAGGTCTTCCAGGCGCTGCACAAGATCAACCTGGCGGTCCGCGGCCTGTACGGCGAGGGGAGCCAGGCCATGGGCGACTTCTACCAGATCTCCAACCAGGTCACCCTCGGCAAGTCGGAACAACAGATCATCCAGACAGTCAAGGACGTCGTCCCCAATATTATCGCTTACGAGCGCCGCGTGCGTCGCGCGCTCGTCAAGGAGAACCGGCAGCGGCTGCACGACCAGGTGTCGCGCGCGTACGGCATCCTGCAGAATGCGCAGACCATCACGTCCGAAGAGACGATGCACCTGCTCTCGAGCCTGCGGATGGGCATCAACCTCGGCCTGGTCTCCGGCCTCGAGATCCCTACCGTCAATGAGCTGTTCATTCACACGCAGCCGGCGCACCTGCAGAAGCTCCGCCACGAAACTCTCGAGTCTGCCGAGCGCAACGTCGCCCGCGCCGCCTACCTCCGGCAGCGGCTCGCCCGCGGCAACGATTCTGCCAACTCCTCTAACTGAAAACCCGGCCGCCTGAGCGACGGCCGGGTGATCAGTCGAGTCTGGCATCAACGGATGCCGTGTGTCACTTCACGTGGTACACCTGCCCCCGCAGTCGCACCAGCAGTTCTTCGTCTTCCTGCTGGCTGCTGAGGAGCTGGTTCTCCACGGGCGAGTTGGCCGCGACCAGGGCGAAGTATTCCGCGCTGAACCGCTCGACCTCCTTGATCTGCGCCTTGTCCCGCTCGAGGTCAATCTCGGCGGTCTCCGGCGTCACCCAGACCTTTCCGCTGCGGCGATAGACCGACTGGTTGCCCAGCACTTTCAGTCCGTTCAGCGCCACTTCCCGATCCGAGTCAATGTCGCGAGCGAGACTCAATCCGTCGGCCGGTGCTGCTCCCGCGGGCAGTTGATACGAGTTGCCCCCCAGAGCCCGTTCGGCGTTCTGGAAGGCCCCTTTCTGCGCCCGCTGGCTGAAGCCCCCGCGTCCTTCAGCTTCCCGCAATCGGCCGATGGCTTCGTCGGCACGGTGAAAGTTGGCGGCGGCGTCAAAGCTGCGGGTCGTGTCATCCGCCATGAACGACGTGTACGGCGTCATGATGCCGTGCTTCGTCGAGAGCGCGACCAGTTCCCTGATCAGTTCGTCGTTCTTGCCTGACAGGTCCAGTTGGTCGATGATCTCGCCGATCCGCCGCATAGCCCACAGTTTCTCGGTGAATCCCAGCGACGGGTCGGAGTTGAGCTTCGTCATCTCCGCGGGGAAGTCGAAGCTCTGCTTCTGTCCCCCCACCGTGCCGCTGATCGTCACCTTGGCCCGCCCGAATGCGCCGTAGCGGCCGACGAGCACGAGCTGCTCCCCTTCGAAGACGTCGGGAACGACGCGCGGATACACGCGGTTGATCGCCGCCGCGGCCTCGGTCGGCCGCGGCTCGGCAAAATCGAACGCCACCGTCACCTCGGTCATCACCGGCGCGCGGATCGTCTTGGACAGGCGGCTGACGTGGACTTCGAGGTTCTCGTCCGGCCGCACGTATTCCGACTGCCCGCGGTGTTCGCGGGTCAGGTGGTCCAGCAGCCGGCTGTTCACGTCGTATCCGACGCCGAAGCTGATCACGCGCACCTTCCCCGGATTCGCCTGCCTGCTGGCGGCCACAATCTTCGCTTCGTTGGTCTCCCCCACAGTCGGCAGGCCGTCCGTCAGGAAGAGGAGGTACGTCGGTCCCTCAGCCCCCTGGAACTGCGCCATTGCGGCCTTGAGTGCGCCGTCGATGTTCGTCCCGCCGCCGGCATAAATGCCGTTCACAAACCCCAGCGCGGCCGATCGCGTGTCGTTGCTGTAGGTCTGCAGTTCGGGACGGAATGCCTCGACGCTGCTGTCGTAGGCGACGATGTTGAAGCGGTCACCGTCGCGCAGGTTGTTCAGTACGAACGTCAGCGCCTCCCGCGCTTGTTCGATCTTCTTTCCCTCCATGCTTCCAGACCGATCCAGTACGAACACGATGTTTTTCGCCACGCGCGCCTCGTCGGGCGCCTTGATCTGCGGCGCGGCCAGCAGCAGGAAGTAGCCGTCATCCCCTTCCTGTGGCCGATACGCGATCACACTCGTCCCGAGCGGCCCCTCGGAGACGTCATAAAATAACCGGAAGTCGCTGGTCGGGATCGTCTGCTGGCTCGTGTATTTGACGACCGCGTGCCTGCCGTCCAGCCGCTCAATCTCGATCGGATGCGTCGGGCTGTAGACGCTCTTGAGGTCCTGCGGCGTCTCGATTGTGACCCGGAACTCGATCTTCTCCACCGCCTGAGACGTGTACCTGGCCGTGCTCAGCGGGAACAGGAAGTCCGTGAGCCGCTGGCTTTGCCGCAGCAATTGCGTATAGGCGAGCGTGACTTTCCGCTCGGCCCCCGGCGGGACCGGGAAGACGCTCGTCTGGAACATCCCCGTCCCCATCCATTCCAGGAGCGCCGGATCGCGGTTGCGGCGGACGATCGATTCATAGATCCGGCGCGCTTCGTCGGCCGGCAACAGCTTCGCCGGATACTCTTTGCCGTCGACCATCAGCGTGAGCTGGTCGACTGCCCCGTCGTAGGGGAGCGGGAAGAGGAACTGCACTTCCATCTGCTGGCTGCCGGTGTTGACGAACGATTGTGACACCTGCACATGCGCCACCTGATTGGCGATCTTCGCCTGGACATTCAGTTCCTTGACGCGGTAGCTGACGGGCGGCGGTTCCGGCCGCGGAATCGGCCGCGGCAGCGGCACAGGGCGACCCGGGTCAACCACGATGAGCACGCCTTGCGCACTCGCCCCAACCTCACACATTCCCAGCAGCAATCCGAAAATGACGGCTAGCCATCGTCGCATGGCATCCTCCTCGTTCCGGTGAGTCCCCGAATTTCCAGTTCCCTGATCCCAATACTCGCCAATAAGCAGTTCGTATTTCCTCAACCTCGCATTGTCTGTATTTCGAGCACCGTGTGAACCCCGGCTATTCCATTTGTTACAGCGCGGTTACGTCGGTTCCTCTGCCCGGCATGCGCGACACGGCTCCGCCTTGCGGTAGAAGTGAGACGCCCGGCAACAACTCCAAGTTCCGCCACATTGGACATCCCCTGAACAATCAACGCCCGGAGACGGACCGGCACAGTCGATTTCCGCCGCCGTGTTGGATTTTCCGGCGTTTTGTCGCGCGATATGTCCGAACAATGTCGCAACGCATGTGACGAACGTCGTGCACCGCCGCACGCGTCACAATTCCTTTGGCGCTGGAGACCTCGGGCGACGCTGCTATGATGCACCCAGAAGATTTTCCCCGGGCAGCCAGTTTCCGGGAAGGAGCGATTGTGGTACGGGCGAGCCTGCTCGTCATTCAGGGGGTCGATCAGGGAAAACGGGTCGAGATCGATCAGGATCAGTTGCGCATCGGCCGCGGCGCGCAAAACGACCTGCGGATCCTCGACACCGAGGTCTCGCGCCGTCACGCCACCATCCTGCGGGAACAGGAGGGGTTCGTACTCCGCGACGACCACAGTTCCAACGGCACGTTCGTCAACGGCCAGCCGGTCCGTTCCCGCCCGCTGGCGGGGGGCGACCAGGTGCAGGTCGGACGGACGGTCCTGCTGTTCACTCTTGAACCGCGGCCCGGCGGCGGCGCGCCGGTCGCCGAACAAATCAGTCTGCTGGATCAGCGGAGCGGGGGCGACCGTTCCCAGATCATCGCGGAGGTCGACAGCAAGGCGGGCGCCGAACTCGCCAAATGGGCCGCACCCGGCGTCCCTCCCGCCCGGTCCGACGTCTCCCTGCATGTGCTGTATCGCATCAGCGAGGAGGTCGTCCGCCCCTCATCGGCCATCAACGACGTCCTGCAGCGGATTCTCGACCTGACCCTCCAGGCGGTCGGGGCGGACCGCGGTTGCATGCTGGTGGCCGACAGCCGCACCGACCGCATCGAGCCGCGGGTCATCAGCCGCCGCGACGGCCTCGACGTCGGCGAGCGGATGCCGGTCTCGACCAGCATCGTCGATTACGTCATCAACCACGGGCAGGCAGTGCGCACTTCCGACGCGCAGCACGACGTCCGCTTCGAACCTGGCCAGAGCATCCTGCAGGCCGGCATCCGCGAAGCCATGTGCGTCCCCATCCAGGGCCGCTACGAACTGCTGGGGGTCATCTACGTCGACACGACCAGCCAGTCGCGGCCCCTGTCGACCGATCTGCCGCACCTGCACCGGTTCAACGACGAACTGCTGACTCTGCTGCTCGCCATCGGCCGGCAGTCGGCGCTGGCCGTCGAGAATCACCGCTACCAGCAGGCGCTGCTCACCGCCGAGCGCCTCGCGGCCGTCGGACAGACGATCGCCACGCTCAGCCACCATATCAAGAACATCCTGCAGGGCATCCGCGGCGGAAGTTACCTCGTCGACTCCGGTCTTGAAACAAACGACCAGGACCTGGTCCGCAAGGGCTGGGGGATCGTGGAGCGGAATCAGGGCCGCATCTACAACCTCGTGATGGACATGCTCACCTTCAGCAAGGAGCGCCGGCCGGACCTGAAGTCCGCCGACCTCAACCAGGTCGTCTCCGAAGTCTGCGAACTGATGCAGGGCCGCGCCGATGAGTTCGGCATCCGACTCGACCTCCACCTGGCGGACCGGCTCCCCCCATCGCTGTTCGATGCTGAAGGCATCCACCGCGCCGTGCTCAACATCGTCACCAACGCCTGCGACGTGCTGGAGGGGTCTGCCGACGGTCATGTCAGCGTGACGACTGGTTACGACCCGGTGCAGGAGGAGATGTTCGTCGAGGTGTCAGACAACGGGCCCGGCATACCCGAAGCCGACTTGCCGCGGTTGTTCAGCCTGTTTGAATCCACCAAGGGCGCACGCGGGACGGGCCTCGGCCTGGCGGTGAGCCAGAAGATTCTGCAGGAGCACGACGGCGAGATCTGTGTCGACAGCCGCACCGGCGCGGGGACACGCTTCC
>CAZWGW010000186.1:7987-10487 GCA_964633565.1 uncultured Planctomycetaceae bacterium | reverse complement strand
ATCACCACGTCGCAGCCATCGAACGCGCGGACGGACGTTGACGTGTTGAGGCGGCTCAGCAGTTCGACCATGTCGGCGGGTTTGGCGCGGCCGATCTCGATCCGGCTCTCGACGACTTTCCGCGCGCGCGACATGCCGTCGGCAAGGCGTTCTTCGCTCACGTCGACCATCGCGGCCGAGACGCCGCTCCGCGCGTGGGCCGTGGCGATGCCAGCCCCCATCAGCCCCGCCCCCAGCACGCCGACGCGACTCACCGGGCGCGGCTGCACGTTGGGGTCTGCCACCCCCCGATCGCGCCCGAGTGCGGTGCTCATGAAGAACACACCGATCAGGTTGGCCGAGACGGGCGAGCCGATCACCTCCAGTGCGACGGTCCGCTCGATCTCCAGCGCCTCGTCGAGGGGGCGATTGGCCCCCTGCTGCATCGCCTTCAGGGCGACCAGGGACGACGTCGGCTGCCCCTTCGCCTTCAATTTGATCTGCCCCTCGGCGCAGGCGACCGTAAACCGCAACTGGTCCTCGCTCAGCCCCAGCGGCTGCGCGCGCTGCGCCCGGCGGGTCTTCCAGGCGTCTCCCGCAATCAATCGGTCGATGATGCGGCGGCCTTCCTCTTCCAGCCGCTGGGCGGGAACGGCGTCGAACACCAGACCGAGCGCCGTTGCGCGCTGCGGCGTCAGTGGCTCGCCGGAGCAGATCATGTCGATGGCGTTCGGCAGCCCGATCAGCCGCGGCATGCGCTGCGTACCGCCCCAGCCGGGGATCAGGCCGATCGTCACCTCCGGCAGGCCGATGCGGGTTTTCGGATTGTTCGAGGCGATCCGCTCGTCGAAGCAGAGCGACAGCTCGGTCCCGCCCCCCATGCAGGGGCCGTCGATGAGCGCGACGGTCGGGAACGGCAATCGACTGACCCGGTCGAACAGCCGATGCCCCTCCTGCAGCTTCGCGCGGGCCTCCTCCGGGCGCAATTCCGGCAGCCGTGCCAATTCATGCAGGTCGGCCCCGGCGATGAACTGACCCGGCTTGCCGCTCCGCAGCAGCAGACCGCGGAGGTCGCTCCGCTGCTCCAGTTGGTCGACCAGCGCCGACAACTCCGTCAGCACCGGTTCGGACATCGTATTGACCTTCTTGCCCGGCTCGTCCCAGGTGAGCAGGGCGATGGAGCCGGGGAGTTCTTCGAGTCGCAGGACGTTGGGCATTGAAGGCACCTATTGGTCGTAGCGCATCAGAATGTCGGCGGCGTCGATACCCGCCAGCGACGGGAACCCTCCGCCGGCAATCGCTTCGCCGAGCTTCGTCGCCGTCCGGAAATAGCTGTTCGTGGGTCGGCCCCCCGTCACGCGCCGCCGCAGGTCCTGGCACAAGACGTCCGCCGCCGTGCGGACGATCTCATCCTTCTGCTTGCCGGCATAGAGGCTCGCGACGAGCATCACCACCAGGTCCTGAAGCCGTTGCGACAGGTCGGCCAGCGCGCATTGCCGGTCCGCCAGTTTCAGTTGATGCTTTGTCATCAGATCATCGATCCACAACCGGCTGTGCTGCAGGCCGCGTGCGGCAAACCCGGCATGTGCTCGCAGCACCGGTGGAAGTTGCGGCAGATCGATGTTCCGTCCGCCGGGGAGCCGCTGCTTCAGCTTCCATTTGCCGTACGGGACGAGCGCGCCGCGCAGTTTCCAGGCGTGCAGCGGGTTCATGGGGTTCAGGCTCCGCAATCCGGCTGCCTGCATCCCGCGGCCGATCGGTTCGAAGAACTGTTTGCCGTGCTCCTTGATCAGCGACTTGAGGAACGCCATGCCGAGCATTTCGCCTTCCCCTTCGTAGATGCAGGGGGCGAGGAACTCGTGTACCTCGTCGCCGAACAGGTGCCCATGCAGAAACGCGCGGCCGCCGTGCGTTTTCATGAGCAGTTCGATCGCCGCCTCTTTCTGCGATTCGCTGGCGAAGATCTTGGCGACGACGCACTCCATTTCGCCGCGATATCCCTCGTCCAGCAGCCACGCGCACCATTCCGTGAGCGCGTCGCAGCCGACGATCAGCGCCGCCAGTCGTCCAATACGCCGCTGCACAAGTTCGCGGGTGACGATGGCGTTCCCGTACGTCCGCCGGAACCGGGCCCACGGGAGCATCGAGGCCAGCATGATCCGCATCGTGCCGGCCGCCGAAGCGCACAAGGCGACTCGGCCGCGATTGAGGCCGTGATAGGCCACGGTCAATCCATCGCCGCGGGTCGGCTGCAGCAGGTTCGCCTTGGGAACGCGAAACCCGCGAAAGATGAGACCGTTGTTGTGCGTGTGCTTGAGCGCGTACAGCCCGTAGCGTTTGATCTGGAACTGGTCGTTCTCCTGGTCGGGCAGATCGGCAATCAGCACGGCCGGTTTGTCGTCGATCAGGCAGACCAGGCCGACGGTGCGCCCCGGGATGGCGTTCGTGATGAACAGCTTCTCGCCGTCGACAACGTAGTGGTTCCCGTCGAGCACGGCCCGCGTGCGCAATGCCGTCAGGT
>CAZWGW010000186.1:0-7977 GCA_964633565.1 uncultured Planctomycetaceae bacterium | reverse complement strand
CGTTTCCCGCTCGCCAGCAGCGGCAGGTAGTGCTGCTTCTGCTCCTCGCTCCCGAAACTGCGGAGCGGGTCGATCGCGCCAATGCAGCCGTGAACTGAGGCGAGGCCCGCCACCGTGGAATCGACCGTCGACATGCGGGTCAGGAACCGCGCGAACGACAGGAACGACGCGCCATAACCGCCGTACTCCCGGTCGACGAGCAGGCCCCAATAGCCGGCGCCGGCCAGCGCCGTCAGCGTCTCCGGCGACACTTTGCGATCGCTGTCATACACGCTGCCGGCGTGCCGTCGATCGCGGATCAACTGCAGCGAGGTCTCCATGACCCGCTCGACATCCGGCTGCGGCGGACCCTCGACCGCGGCAAACAGGTCGCCGGGCAGCCGGTCCTCCCACACCGCCCGGTGTACGGGGCTGCCGGTCGTCTGGTATTTGGCGGCGAAGAGCGCTTCGACCTGTTCGTCCGCCCGGTCGAGCGCGCCGGTGGTGCGGGCCTCTTCGGCGCTTTTGCCGCCGAGTTTGAGCGCGGTTTCGACGAACGTTTCTGGTTCGCCGCCGGTCTGGAGGGTCGATGAAGTCACAGTCACGATTCCCGGGGAAATGAGTGATGGGTCGAGCCCCGGGGGAATTCTATCGGTTTGCGGTGCAGTGTACACCGGCGAGCGGCGGGCGTGAGCCCGCTGGATGGGCGCGCAATGCCGCAGCGCAGCAGAATAAGATCAGCCCGCTCCTCCCCGCAGTCACGCCGCTTTCCGCCTCCCGTGAATCCGGTGCGCATGCGGACCGATGCGGCCGCCGGCGTCTCCGTCCCAGGCGTGTTCGGCAACGCAGGTCAGGATTCGTTCCGCGACGTCCAGCGCCGCCAGCGCCTGATTCCCATCGACCGCTGGTCGACGGTGGTTCCGCACGGCGTCCACAAAACTCGCCAGTTCGGCAGTGAGCGCGTCGGCATTCGAGGCCGGCGATTTCTCGACCGTGATGAATCGGCTGAACATCTCCGCCTTGAGCGCTGCAGTGTCCGCGCCGGGCCGTTGTCCCAGCTCAAACGGCAACTCTCCCGCGAGGAGCGCCGCGCCGGGCCGATACGCCGTGACTTCGCGCTGGTGCAGGTCGGCCTGCACACAGCCGCTCTCGGACCAGACCTGCAGCGTGCGTCGGAAGTCCGGGCAGACGCGGTTCGCGGTCAGGTCGGCAATGCAGCCGTTCGCAAACGTCAGCCGCGCCTGGACGCAGTCCTCGCGCCCGCCGACGATGCAGATGCCGAATGCCTCGACGCGCTCTACGCGCGAGCCGACGAGCGAGAGGACGAGATCGATGTCGTGAATCATCAGATCGTGTACTGCGCCGATGTCCATCGACCTGAAGGCGTACGGGCTGAGCCGCTCGGCGCGGATGTATTTCGGCTCTCTCGTCTGTTCCGCCAGTTTCTCAAACGCCGGATTGAACCGCTCGATATGGCCGACCTGCAGGGGGATCTTGAGCTCGTCGGCGAGACGCACGAGCGTGCGGCCGTCGTCGACTGAGGCGGCCAGCGGCTTTTCGACCAGCACCGGGATGCTGCGGCAGAGGAACTCCGACGCGACCGATTTGTGGAGGAACGTCGGCACCACGATGCTGGCGGCGTCGATCCGCTGCAGGAGCGTTCGGTAATCCGGCGTCCACTCGCAACCGCAGTTCTCGGCGACGGACTGCGCCTGCGCGACGTTGGGGTCGGCCACGGCGACCAGTTTGACGCCCGGCATTTGAGACAGGATCCGGGCGTGATGCCGCCCCAGCGCTCCGACTCCAACGACTGCGAGTTTCAGTGATTCCATACGGGTGTGTTGAAACGATTGCTCAGGCTGCTTTTTTGATTGCCGCGGAGTTCCTCACGGCTTCGCGGGCGCGGCCCATCTTGCCGCGTCGCTGCGCATCGATGAATTCAAACAGCGTCGTCAACTCGGGCGGCAACGGTTGGCCCAGCTCTGCGACAAACTGGGCCCGCACTTCGTCAAACGGCCGGTGCTGCCGGAACAACAGCCGGTAGGCCGTCTTGATGCGGGCCACTCCCTCGGGGGGGATGCCCGCGCGCTGCATGCCGATCAGGTTGACCATCCGCACGCCGGGGTCTTCGCTGCCGGCCCAGGTCATGTAGGGGGCGACGTCGGTGCTGACGCGGCAGCCGCCGCTGACGATGGCCACCGTGCCGATCGTGGCAAACTGGTGCACGACCGAGTTGCCGGAAATGATCGCCCGGTCGTGTACGTGGACGTGCCCGCCGAGCAGGACGCCGTTGACGAGCATCACATGGTCCCGCACGTGGCAGTCGTGCGCAACGTGCGAGTTGGCGAAGAAGTAGTTGTGATTGCCGACGCGCGTGACGCCTTCTTCCTTTTCCGAGCCGCGGTGGATGGTAACCCCTTCGCGGATCAGGTTGTGATCGCCGATCACGACCTGCGTATCAGCGCCGCGGAACGCCTTGTCCTGCGGTTCGCCGCCGATGGCGGAGAACGGCCAGAGCCGGTTGTCGCGGCCGAGCGTCGTGCGTCCGACGAGCGTGACGTGGCTGTCGAGCCGGCAGCCGTCTCCGAGAGTGACATCCGGCCCGATCAGGCAGAACGGCCCGACATGGACGTCGTTGCCGATTTGCGCCCGCGGGTCGACGTGCGCCAGGGGGGAGATGAAGGTTGCCATCGCTGCTGCCTCATGGTGACGGGTCCCGGTCACGGAGTGACCGGACTACTTTGTGCCGTGCTGCCTCAGCCCCGATGAATCGGGGCCCTGTGAACTCCTCACCTACGCCGCCCGGGGTTGCCGCGCCGCCTGCGCCGCCACGAGCTTCCGCACCAGGTCGTGATTCTGCTGATGTCCGGACCGGACCGCCCGAAACTCGCCGCACAGGTCACAGCCCGCCAGCGCGAAGTCGCCGATGCAGTCGAGCACCTTGTGCCGCACGCACTCGTCCCCGGCCCGCAGGATGTTGCCGACCGGCCTGCCGTCCTGACCGAAGACCAGCAGATCGCGCGCCGTCGTCTTCAGGCCGATGCCGGCTGCGCGCAGGGCCGCGATTTCCGATTCCAGTACGAACGTGCGGGCGAAGGCGATCTCGCGCACGAATACGTCCGGCGTCACGTGGACGCACAGCGCTTGCCGGGTGATCGGCGATGACGGCCCGTAGTCGAGTTCATAGCCGATCGTGTACACATCATGCGCGGGAGCGGCGGTGATCCCCGCTCCGTCGCCGCCGGCGACGGCCGCCGTCAGATCGACGCTGAGCCGCGGCCGCAGGGCCGTCTGTTCCACGATCCCGGCCTGCAGCAAGGCGTCGACGAAGACCCGCGCCGAACCGTCGCCGTTGGGAACCTCCGGCGCATCGATCCGCAACAGGCAGTTGTCGACCTGCAGTCCGGCGAGCGCCGCGAGGACGTGCTCCACGACTTCCACACTTACCCCGAGCCGCGCGATCGCGGTGCGCCGCGGACGCGGCACGACGTATTCGATCCGGGCCGGAATGCGCACCAGGTCGGGGAGGTCGATCCGCTGGAAGACGATGCCGTGGAACTCCGGGGCCGGGCGGAACTCGAGCGTGACGTCGGCCCCGCCGAACAGTCCACTGCCGCGGACCGTGGCTGAATTCTGCAGCGTCGTCTGTCGTCGGTGGCTCATCCTTGGCCCCCGTCGCGGGGAGAGTGGGAATTCGACCTGTCGTCGTGGCAGGTACATGCAAGCACACGGATGGACGCGGTCGTCCATCCGTGTGCGGAGTGTCCAGTCCGTAGAGACGGGGGTCGGCTACCGCGACGCCGGGCCGCGGGCCGCGCCGCCAGCCGGCGCGCCACCAGCCGGGGCCGCTGCCGGACGAGCCGTCTTGTTATACTGCTGATTGAGCGACGAAAGAATCGGGTCCGTGATGTCGTCCTGGTCGTGATAGTACACGACCGGGCGATTCATGCTGTTGATGATCTCCTGCGGGTTCTCGGCGTCCTCGACCTTGGCGCGGTTGAACCGCATGATGACGGTGTACTTGTAGTACTGGGCGTACCGGCGGACCATGTCCTGCACTTCGAGGTACACGGTCTTGTAGATCTCGGCCTCCTTCTTCAGGAAGTCGCGCTGCTTGAGCTTACGGAACGATTCGAGCTGCGCGGCCCCTTCGACGACCTGCTGCTCCAACGTGGTGTACTCCGGGCTCCCTTCGACGAGCGTGCCTCCCTGCAACTTGGCCTGCATCGCCTGCAGGCTCTCGACGCGCTGCTTGGCCTCGGCGTCGCTGGCCTCGACCTCTTTCTTCAGGCCCTCGCTGAGGGTCGTGAATTTCTCGTACTTCTTGAACACCTCGGCCATGTCGATCAGGCCCACCTGGTGGGCCGGTCCGGCGGCGGCGGCCGGTTCCTGGCCGGTCCCGGTCCGCGAGTAGACGAGCGTTCCGGCCACGAGGGCCACGGCGGCAAGCGACACGATGAGTTTCTTCACAGCGAACGCACTCCTTTGCTGTTCCGGATCGGCTGGGCGAGCGAACCTTCGCGGCCCGATCATGTTGAACCGCCCGAGGGGGCGCAGACGGGTGAAATCTGCGGCGGAGACGACATCCGTGCCGCCGGGGAGGGCGGAATTTGGCACACGCGGCCGAACCGGTCAAGACGAGTGTGGCGGTTTGGACGGGCCGCAATGAGTGGACCGGCAGAGGCCGCCGATCTGCGTCGTGCGGGAACTGCTCCGTCGTCGTGTCACCACAGGGATCGTGGTAAACTCCAATACAGCCTCAGCACGACCCGGCAACCAACGTCATCGACAAACTCAGCGATCGCCATGCCCCGGTCCCTTCCGCTCCTGTCTCTGGCACTGACGGTCGGCGTGATGTCGGCGCTCCCGGCCAGCGCCCAGCAGCCGAAATCCGATCTTGTCACCTCGACCGACGCCTGCATCGCCGCATGGGGTCCCACCGCCGCCGAACGGCGCTTCGACGAGATCGGCTGGTCGACCGAAATCCGCGCCGCGCTCGCGCTGGCGAAGGAGCATCAGCGCCCGGTCTTTCTCTTCACGCACGACGGCCGCATGGGCGTCGGCCGGCAGTGAGGGGGCGCATGCTCGATGAGGGCGGGTCCGCTCTCGAATCCCCAGGTCATCGAACTGCTCAACACGTCCTTTGTTCCCGTCTACGTCTCGAACGAGGATTACGAGGAAGGCGGTCCTGTTTCGGTTGATGAACGATCCGAGCGCAATCGGATCTGGCGCGAAGCGGGCGAAGCGGGCCTTTCGTCCGGCACCGTCCACGCCTATGTGCTCGCCCCGGACGGCCGCGTCTCCGATTCGCTGCACGTGGCTCGTGCGGCGCGCGTCGAAGAGACGCGGGCCATGCTGGAGCGGGCGATCGAGAAGTTCCGACCTGAGCCGGGCGCTCCCCTCGTCAAGCCGGTGGCACAGTCCCGTCCGCCGGAGGCCGCGCCAGGCGAACTCGTGCTGCACCTGACGGCCCGGTATCTGGAACGGGCGGACGACCGGCTTGTCCCATTGCGCGACGTCGGCCTGGGCGAAACACGCAACGCGAGCTGGAGCGCTTACGCGGCCGAAAACTGGATCGTCTACACCGCGGAAGAAACCGCCCGACTCCTGCCGGCGGATGTTTCAAAGCCCGGCGACGCGTGGGACATCGACCCCGCGCTCGCGGCTCGCATGTTTCTGCTCTGCTATCCGTCCACGGAATGCAACGACCCGGCCCGCAACCGGATCGAGGAGCAGCAACTTCAAGCCGAGATCGTGTCGCTGGATGGCGGCGTCGCCCGCGCCCGGCTGACGGGTCGTCTGGCCATGAAGCACAACTTCTACCCCGGCCGCAAGGACGACAACCGGGTCGAGGCGACATTCGTGGGCTACCTCGATTTCGATCCCGCCGCCCGCCGGGTCCGCACATTGCGGCTGGCGACCGAACGTGGGACGTATGCCAACCAGCAGTTCGGCGTCGCGATTGAATCTGTCGCGCCGAACCGGGAAGCGCGGTAAGTTCGCCGCCTCCGATTCCAGTCACCTGGCAAAGCGCAGGTTGCCAAACGCCCGCGTCCGCTCGGTCAGCGCCGTCTCCACCGGCAGCCGCTCCATGCTGCTCGCGCCGTAGAATCCCACGATCCCCTGCGTGTGATCGAGGATGTACTGCGCATCCTCCGGCTCCGCAATCGGTCCGCCATGGCAGAGGACGAGGACATCGGACTTGACCCGCTTGGCCGCGTCGTGCATCGCCTGGCAGAGACGGGCCGCTTCCTCCAGCGTGACGGCGCTCGTCGCGCCGATTGTGCCCTTGGTCGTGAGCCCCATGTGCGGGATCAGGATGTCGCAGCCGGCTTTGGCCATTGCGGTCGCTTCATCCGTATTGAAGCAGTAGGGCGTCGTCAGCAGGCCGAGTTCCCCCGCCTCGCGGATCATGTCGACTTCGAGACCGAAGCCCATCCCCGTCTCTTCCAGCCCCTGGCGGAACGTACCGTCGATCAGGCCCACCGTGGGGAAGTTCTGCACGCCGGCGAACCCGGCCCCCTGTATCTCGCGGAGGAAGCGCGACATCACGCGGAACGGGTCCGTCCCACACACGCCGGCGAGGACGGGGGTGTGCTGCACGACCGGGAGCACCTCGCGGGCCATGTCGAGGACGATGCCGTTGGCGTCGCCGTAGGGCATCATGCCGGCGAGCGACCCGCGGCCCGCCATGCGGAAGCGGCCGGAGTTGTAGATCACGATCAGGTCAATGCCGCCGGCTTCTTCAAACTTGGCGCTGATGCCGGTCCCGGCGCCGCCGCCGATGATCGGTTTGCCGGCGGCGACTTTGGACCGCAGGTGATCAAGAATCCCTTTGCGCGATTGTGCCGGCATCGTCTCCCCCGTTGGAAAGTCCGGACCAGGACCGTCTCACGGGAGGTTATACCGCAAGCCAGCAGGCAAGTGCAGCGGACCCCCGGCGCGTTGTCAGGCACAGCGCTGCGAGACCGCCGAGTGCGACAATCAGCCGACGCCTACTGCTCGGTGCCGCCGCTGCTGTAGCCGGCCCCCGGGTTGATGAAGATCGGCCCCACAAGCTGCGGCGGGCTGTCGTCGCTCAGGAACGGGACGCAGAAGTCCGGCTGGTCCGCGTACTGGCTGCCGTTGACCGTGCCGCAATCCGTGACGACCGCCGCGTAGGAGTAGCTCTGGTTCATGGACATCAGCCCGTGCGCCAGGTCGCCCATTTCGGTGGCCACGGCATCGCGCACCGTCACCAGCCCCGCGATCGACCCGAGGACGAGGATCGTACCCAGCAGGACCGTCTCACTGCTGGCAACGAAACCCTCTTCGTCGCGCCACAACCTCGATGCCAATCGCAACATGGAATTCTCCTCAGGCAGCGATGCAGAATTCATCCAATCGGAGTTACGACACGGGAGCAAATGTTGTACCGCACAACCCCGGCACGAAGTGCGACCGTCTCCGCCCAACCATCGGCTCAACATCGTGTTTCAGGCTGTTCGGCGGTTGGCGCGCGCTCACGACGGGATACAGTCGTCCTCCCGGCGAAACCGGACAATCAGCTTTGTGGCAGACCCGGCTTGCGGCGAATCCGGCGGTAGCGCACGCCCAGGCACAGCAGCCCCGATCCAAGCAGGGCCATCGATGCCGGTTCCGGAACCGGCGTTGTCGTCGACGAGGTCACAACCACCAGGTTGTCGAAGCCGAAACGGTCCAGGCTCCCCCCCTGGTTCTCGAACTGCACTTTCGTAATGGGGATGTCGCTCGTGAACCCGAAGAACGCCAGCGAGGCATTGAACATGTTGGCGATGCCGCTCACCGGCAGGAGTTCGTGCGGCACGAGCAGGGATTCCGTGGCGCCCCCCTCGTAGGTCAATTCCAGCACGATCTGACCGGCGAAATCCCCGAGGTCCGTCGCGAAGAACCCCATCCCCTGGACCGGGTCCGAGAATTCGACGGCAAATGCCAACTGCTCGAAGTTTGTATCAAAGTACTGGTCGCCGCCAACGGGCA
>CAZWGW010000185.1:1696-10529 GCA_964633565.1 uncultured Planctomycetaceae bacterium | reverse complement strand
AGGCGCGGTCCTCCGGACGCGGGTACTTCGAAGCCCGGGATGCGGCTTGTTATGTCGGCTTCCGGGTCGCGCTTGACGCGCCGGAAGAACTCGTCGCCGCGGCGCGGCAGCGGTTTGACGCGTCCGAAGCGGCGCGGGAGTCGCTGAAACAGGTCGTCGGCACTTTTCGTGAGGAGCGCGACGGGCGGCTGACGATCCGGCTGCGGGGCGAACAGTTGAGCGATGAATTCATACGCGCGCTGCAGACACTGGACGAATCGGTCGATCTCGTCATCGACGGACAGAACCGCGTCACGGCCGTGACTCTGGAGGCCATCGCAGGCATTTCGGACCTGCGCGGGTTGAGCCTCTCCAGTCCGGCAGTCGGCTTGCAGGACGCCGATCTCGCAGTCCTCGCGCGGCACCCGGAACTGGAAGTGCTGCAGATCTCCGGCACGCCCGACCTGACGGACGCGGTTATCGAGCACGTTGCGGGGCTGACCCAACTGGAGCGGCTGGAACTGCAGGGCCGGGAAATCACGGATGCCGGACTCTCCCGGTTGCCGCCGTTGCCGAAGTTGAGGCGGCTGCACCTGGCAGAAACACAGTCCGAAGGGATGGTCCTGGAACAGTTCGCCGGCGCGCCTCTGGAGGTCCTTTCGCTGCGACACCTGACCGACGCCGGCGCGCCGTTCCTGGAACAATTCCCCCGACTTGAGCATCTCGACATTCAGGGCAGCCCGATCACAGGTCGTGGCTGTGCCTCAATTGCCCGATTGCCGCGACTGCGGACGCTGGAAATGGCGCAGTGCCGGAACATCGAGGACGCCGGGTTTGCCGCGCTGGCGAGCGCCGCCCAACTCGCGACGTTGAACCTCAGCGAGACTGAGGCCGGAGATGCTGCCGCCGGGGCGACCAGCGAGTTGAATCAACTCTCCAACCTGCAGATCGGCAGCCCGCAGTTGTCAGACGCCGGCCTGCGGCGGCTGTGCCTGACGGTGTCGCTGGAGCACCTTGTGATTCGTGCCGAAGCGACCACGATCACCGACGCCGGGCTGTCCGACCTGTGGCGTCTGCGCCGGCTGAGGAGCCTGTACCTGTTTGCTCCGCACATCACCGGAAGCGGCCTGTCCGCGCTGGCCGAACTGCCGGACCTTGCCTCGCTCACACTGAGCGGCGCAGGGCTCACCGACGCCGCGCTGCAGCATGCCGCCGCGTGCCAGAACCTGGAGCAACTCACGCTCGGCGACTGGGGTCCGGGCGGCCCTCCCAATATCACGGATGCCGGTCTGGTCGGGCTCGCTGCAGCCCCCCGGCTCAGGCGAATCCACCTGCTCCGCAAGAACACACGCCTTTCGGACGACGCGATCGCGCGACTGCGACAGGCTGCCCCCGAACTGCGCATTGATGTCCGGGAGTAGCACAGACAACGGAGCAACTCGTCAACAAGCGATGACTCGCAACTTCGTCAAAGTGTCACTTCTGACCGTCATCTTTGCGACGGGATGCCAGCGCGCCGCCGTGCAGGTAGTGAATTCCGTCTCTGCCGCTGACGCTCCGGCACAGGACGCGGCTACAGCCGCAGATGAGATTCCCGCAGACGTCGACATCCCGATCGTCTCCAATCTGGGCACGTTCGACCAGCACGTCAAACCATTTCTGTCCGCGCATTGCGTCGCCTGCCACGGTCCCGGCAAGGCCGAACAGGACCTGCGGCTCGACACACTGGCGGCCGATTTCGTCCATCGCCCGGCGGCCGATCAGTGGGTCGAGGTCCTCAACCGGTTGAACCTCGGTGAAATGCCCCCCGGCGACGAGCCGCGGCCGGACGCCGACGCACTGGCGAAAGTCGCAGACTGGATCACCAGCGAGTTGCAGCAGGTGCAGCGCGCCGCGCAGCACACCGGCGGGCGCGTGCTGCTGCGACGGCTGAGCCGCCGCGAATATGCCAACACCGTGCGCGACCTGCTGCACGTTGAATTCGTCGAGGGGGAGGGGCCCATGGACCGGCTGCCGCCGGACGGTTCGATCGCGGGGTTCGACACCGTCAGCAAGGCGCTGCTGTTCGATCCGTCGCTCATGGACGCGTACCTCGCCGTGGCGCGGGACGTGGCGAACCGGGCAGTACTGTTCCGCCCGCCGCTGGTGCCGACGAAGACAATGCGGTTCGACTTCAGGGAGACGACGAACTCGGCGATGGCCTACATCCTGTACGGCCGGGAGGCATTCCTGGTGGACGGGAAACTGGTCATCATGGCCGGCGGCGCGCGAACTTACTCGAAATTGCGTCATCCGTTCAGCAACTCGGAGATCCCGGTCACGGGAAAGTATCGCGTGCGAGTGCGGGCCGCGGCCGATCCGGGAGACAGGGGCGAACCAGTCTATATGGACGTAACGTTCGGTTCGGTCGGGCGGCTGGCGCGGTTTCGCGTGGACGCCGCCGTCGACAGTCCCCAGGTGTACGAATTTGAGCGGACGTTCGACGCGGCCATCCCGGGGGAGTTCCAGGTGATGCTCGTCGACTGGACGGAATTCGGGAACCATCAGCATGAATGGCTGTACGAGCAGCGGCAGATGCAGCAGTTGTTCGACGAAGGAAAGCTGCTGGAGTCGACGCGGATGCGGGCGCGGATGCGGGCTGAAGGGTCATATGACGTCTACACGCGGGGTGCGTTCCACCCGCGCGTGACGGACCTCGCGCCGCTGCCGAAACTCTATCTGGGCTGGATCGAGGTCACCGGCCCGCTGCAGCCGGAGTATCCGCCGGAGAGCATGCGGACCGTTTTCCACGACGGGTGGGATGCGGAGCGCTTGACGCTGGACTATGCGCGGGAGATCTTCGCGCGGCTGTTGCCGAGGGCGTTTCGCCGGCCCGTCTCGGACCCGGAGGTTGCAGCGCTGGTCGACCTGGTCTCCGGGGAACTCGCGCAGGGCGCGTCGTACGAGGAGGCGCTCAAAACGGGTCTCGTCGCCATGCTGTGCGCGCCGGACTTTCTGTACCTGTTCGAGCCGGAACTGGCCGCCGGTCCGCGGCCGCTGAGCGACTCCGAACTCGCCGCGCGGCTGTCGTACTTCCTGTGGTCCAGCCTGCCGGACGACGAGTTGAGCGCCCTGGCCGCTCAGTCAGCGCTGCGCGATCCGGCGTCCCTCTCCGCGCAGGTGGAGCGCATGCTGCGCGATCCACGCTCGGAGGGCTTCGTGCAGGGCTTTGCGCGGCAATGGCTCAAGATCGACGAGTTCGACCGGTTTCCGCCGGATGAGCAGATCTTCCCGGATTACTATGCGACGGACATGGTCGGGTTGGCCGCCGACATGGAGGAACAGCCGCTGGCCTTCTTCCGGGAGGTGCTCTTGCACGACGTGCCGGTGACGAGCTTTCTGCAGAGTGACTGGACGATGCTCAATGAACGGCTGGCGAAGTTCTGCGGCATCGAGGGCGTCGACGGCGACAAGTTTCAACGTGTCGAGCTTACTGGAGCGTCGAATGAGGCTGCCGCCGGGCGCGGCGGACTGCTCGGGATGGCGGGCGTGCACAAATGGGGGAGCGACGGCAATCGCACGAAACCGGTCGAGCGCGGCAAGTACGTGCTCGACGTGTTGTTCAACGACCCGCCCCCGCCTCCGCCGCCCAATGCCGGAGAAGTTGAGCCGAACCTGCGCGGCGAGCGTCTTACCGTCCGTGAGAGACTGGCGCGGCATCGGGAGCAGACGACCTGCAACAATTGCCATCGCCGGATCGATCCCTACGGTCTTGCGCTGGAGAATTTCAACGCCATCGGCCAGTGGCGCGACCGGCTCGACGGCGAGAAGCCGCTGACGCACTGGGGCGACGATCGCCCTCCGATCGACGCCGGCGGAACACTGCCGAACGGCCGCGAGTTCCGAACATTCTCCGAATTCCAGGCGGCGATCGCGGAACAGGAGGACCGGTTCCTGCGCGGGCTGGCGGCAAAGATGTTCGTGTACGCCCTGGGGCGGACCACCGAGCCATCCGATCGCGCGACGATCGACCGGCTCGTCGACGACACGAAACACGACGGCGCACGATTGCGACGGCTGGTGACACAGATTGCGCTGACGGAGCAGTTTCGCCAGAAGTGAAGAACTCGCGCTCAGCCAATCCGTTGCAGGAATCGCGCCATCGCGGCGTTGACCGTCCACGGGTCCTCCAACGGCGCCATGTGCCCTGCGCCGGGCACTGACACGAACTCGGCGCCCGGAATGGCCGCTGCCATCGATCGCATCTCGTCTACCGTCGAGATCACGTCCTCGTCGCCGACGATCAGGAGCGTCGGCACGTCGACCTGCGGCAAAAAGCCCGTCATGTCGGGCCGCTCGCCCAGGCCCCGCGCGCCGGCGGCAATGCCGTCGGGGGCCGTGCGGCGGATGACGCCCTGCACGTCAGCCACGATCTCGGGTTTCTCAGCGCGGGTCCGTTTCGAGAACAGCCGCTCCGGCATCGTCGCGGCGACGAATTCGGGGCCTTCGGCCAGCACGCGTTCGGCGAGTGTGTACCGCGTCTGCCGCCCTTCCGGCGTGTCGGGGAGTGCGCGGGCGTCGCAGATGACGAGCGAACGCACGCGCGATCGATGTCGCTGAATGAACTGCCAGCCGATCGCCCCGCCCATCGACAGACCGCAAAAGCAGACCGGCCCCGTCACGCCGAGCCGGTCGAGCAGGGTAGCCAGGTCGTCCGCGAACTGGGCCATCGTCACTGTGCCCGGCGTGACGCCGCTCTGGCCGAAGCCGCGCAGGTCGGGCGCGATCACACGGTGAGTTAGTGAGAACTGCGCCATCTGCCCGCGCCACATGGTGTGATCCAGAGGGAAACCGTGGACAAACAGCAGCGGCGTCCCGGCGCCCGCCACGAAAACCTGCAGGTCGATTTCACCGATGTTGACGCTGGTCATGGCTGGTTCTTCTGCCCGGCGCTCGATGATATCCTTCATTCTGAATCATTGGTACCTTCGGGTTCGTCAACACGGGTCGCGCCTTGCTGCACCAGAATCGGCCGGACTGCACCAGGGCGCTGAAATGCGGATCGCGCCACGTCGCCAGCGGGCGGCCAGACGGCCCGGTCCCGGCAGTCGGCGCCGACGTCGCGTGCACCCCTTTTTCCGACCCGGTTCCGCTGCCATAATGCGCGGCATGCCGCTGATCGAACTGGAACACGTCACCCACGACTACGGCCCCGTCCGCGCGCTCTGCGACGTCAGCCTGCGCGTCGATCCCGGTGCTGTGGGGCTGATCGGCCAGAACGGTGCGGGCAAGTCGACGCTGCTCAAGATCCTGCTCGGCCTGATCCGGCCGACCCGCGGGCACGGCACCGTCCTCGGTCTGGACATTCACCGCGAGGGTCCGGAACTCCGCGGGCGGGTCGGCTTCATGCCGGAGATCGAGTCGATCATCCCGCGGATGCGCGGCGTCGAACTCGTGGGCCTCGCCGGGGAACTGTGCGGCATGCCGCGGAAACACGCGCTGCGCCGCGCGCACGAAGTGCTCTCCTACATGGGGCTGGAGGAGGCCCGCTACCGCCGCTGCGAGGAATACTCCGTCGGCATGAAGCAGCGCCTGAAACTGGCGGCGGCCCTCGTCCACGATCCGGAACTGCTGCTCCTCGACGAACCGACGGCCGGCCTTGACCCCGACGGCCGCGATTCGATGCTCGGCCTCTTGCGGGCGCTCGCGGCCCGGCACGGCAAGTCGCTCATCCTGTCGACGCATCTGCTCGGGGACATCAACCGCGTCTGCGAACAGGTGATCATCGTCGATCGCGGCACCGTGCTCGGCGTCGGCAGGATCAGCGAACTGCGGGCGAAACATCAGGGGCGGTATCGGCTGCGGTGGCAGGGAGTCGGCACCGGTTTTCTCGCGGCACTCAGTGCGGAGGGGGTCACGGTCGAATCGAACGGGCGGCCGGATGAGGCGGTCGTCGGCGTGCCGCCGACCTGGCACACGCGGCGATTCTTCGAGCTGGCGGGGCAGCGCAGCGTGATTCTGCGCGATCTGTCTCCATTGGAAGAGGACCTCGAAGAGTTGTATCACCGTGTGATCGGTCAGAAGTCGCGAGTGGAGAAGTAACCCGGAGCGTAAGCGAGGCGGAATGTCGAACATCGTCAGTTTCGCCGACGTCGGCGCGCCGCATTGCCGGACCGACGACGCCGACCGTGAACTCTTCGGCCGCAAGCTCAGCTCGTGGATGCCCCCCGGCAGTTTCGACTTTCACGCTCACCTCTACGACCTGTGGATGCTGGCCACTGGTGGCGACATGGCATCGCTCGCCGGACCCGCCGAAGTCGGATACGCAACATACCGCACGTGCCAGCGAGTCTGGATGGGAGAACGCTGCCCGACGGCCGGCCTGTTCTTCCCCTTCCCCGTGCGCGGGCTGAATGCGCCGGCGGCGAACCAGTTCCTGTGGAACGAACTGCGCGATCAGCCGCGGTCGCGCGGCCTGATGATCGTCCGGCCGCAGGACGATCCCGCCGACATCGACGCCCAGGTCGCCCGCGACGGGTGGTGTGGATTCAAGGTCTACCACGTCTTCGCCGACCGCCCGGACACATTTCACGCCGAGACGCAGGAGTTCCTGCCGGAGTGGGCGTGGGAAATCGCTCACGCCCGCGGGCTGTGCATCACGCTGCATATCGTCCTCGATCGGGCGCTGGCCGATCCACGGAATCAGACGTACATCCGTGACCGCTGTCTGCGCTACCCCAATGCCCGTCTCGTGCTGGCGCACGCGGCGCGCGGCTTCTGCGGTGCACACACGGTCGAGGGGATCGACTCCCTCCGTGGCCTCGACAACGTCTGGTTCGATACGTCCGTCGTCTGCGAACCCCATCCGTTCGAGGCCATCCTGCGGACGTTCGGCCCGTCGCGCCTGCTGTACGGTTCTGACTTCCCCGTGTCGGAACTGCGCGGCCGCGCCCTCTCGCTCGGTGACGGCTTCTGGTGGCTCTACGAACAGAACATCGACTGGACCGACTGGACGCTGGGCCGCCCGACGAAGATCGGGATCGAGTCGCTGCTGGCGCTCAGGCAGGCATGTTGCGCACTCGCGCTGTCGGATGCGGATGTGGAGCGGATCTTTCGCGGGAATGCGGAGATGTTATTGGGGCTGACGACCACCGACACTGGCCCGAAGCGCGAGCGAGGGAACGGCGCGCCCACTCCCTCGCTTGCGCTTGGGGCTATTGTGGGGGACACCGAGCGAATCGATGGCGCGGGGCAACGGCTGTATGCGGAGGCGCGCAAGATCATCCCCGGGGGGACGCAACTGCTCAGCAAGCGCCCGGAGCAGTTCGCTCCGGAGCAATGGCCGGCGTACTACGCGGAAGCACGCGGCTGTGAAGTGATCGATCTCGACGGTCGACACTACTTCGACTTCACGCACAACGGCGTCGGTTCATGTCTGTTGGGATATGCTCATCCCGACGTCGTCGCGGCGGTCGTCCGGCGTGCGACTCTCGGGTCCATGGCGTCGCTCAACTGCCCGGAAGAGGTTGATCTCGCCCGCGAACTGCTCAAGCTGCATCCGTGGGCCGAGAACGTGCGGTTCGCCCGCGGCGGCGGCGAGGCGATGGCGATCGCGGCACGCATCATCCGTGCGGCGACGGGACGCGACGTGGTCGCTTTCTGCGGCTACCACGGCTGGACTGACTGGTATCTGGCCGCGAACCTGAACGCGGACCACGCACTCGACGGCCACCTGCTCCCCGGACTCAGCCCGGCCGGCCTGGCGCGCGGACTGACGGGGACCGCCCTCCCGTTCACGTACAACCGAATCGATGAACTCCACGAGATAGTTCGCACGCACGGTGCACGGCTGGCCGGCATCTTTATGGAGCCGACCCGCAATATCGAGCCGGCGCCCGGGTTCCTCGCGGGGGTCCGGGAACTATGCGACTCTTGCGGTGCGCGACTGGTGTTCGACGAAGTGACGACCGGCTTCCGGTTCCACCTCGGCGGTGTCCATCTCAAATACGGCGTCGCTCCCGACGTCGCCGTCTTCGCCAAGGCGCTTGGCAACGGTCATCCCGCGGCGGCCGTCATCGGCCGGGCGACGACGATGCAAGCGGCGCAGGAGTCGTTCATCTCCAGCACGTACTGGACCGAGGGGATCGGCACGGTCGCCGCGCTCGCCACGCTGCGGGTGATGCAGCGGAGCGACGTCCCCGCCCATGTGCGACGCATCGGCGATCGTTTTCGCGCCGGCTGTACGGCCCTCGCAGCTCAGCACAATCTGCCGCTGAAGTTTGGCGGCTATCCGGCACTGACTTCGCTCAGCTTCGATCATCCGGAAAATGCCGCGCTCATCACGCTCCTGACGGTCCGCATGCTCCGCCGCAGCTTTCTGGCCGGCGGAGGCTTCTATCCCACGCTCGCCCACGAAGATCGCCATGTCGACGCGTACCTCGCTGCCGCGGAGTCCGTCTTTGCCGAGCTGGCGGAGTCGCTGCGCCGCGGCGATACGTGCGAGCGGATCGGCGGCCAGGTGAAGCAGTCCGGGTTCGCGCGGTTGACGTAACCCTGGTCCCGTAGGACGGACTTCCAGGCCCGGTAGGACGGACTTCCGAGTCCGTCCATCTCGGAATGTCCGCGAAGCGACGCGCCTGGACGGACTCGGAAGTCCGTCCTACGAGGCGCTGGCCGTCCTCCGCGCGGCCCCCTCCACGATCTGCCGCAGAATGTCCATCCCCACCAGTTCGCTCCACGCGCCCAGGAACCGCCGGAACAGCGGACCCGGCCGGCCGTCCCCGATCGGCGCGCCGTTGATCTTCGTCGCCGGCATGATGCCGTACGGCGTGCTCGTCAACCACGCCTCGTCCGCGTTCATCACGTTGTACACCTG
>CAZWGW010000185.1:0-1686 GCA_964633565.1 uncultured Planctomycetaceae bacterium | reverse complement strand
CCACGCACGGCACGCCCAGCTTGCCCGCCAGGTCCATCACCGTCGCCCGGCTCACGCCGGGCAGCGTGTTCCGCAGCGTCGGCACGACGATCGTCCCCCGCTCGACGATCATGAAGTTCGAACCGCTCGTTTCCGTCACGTTCCCGTCCAGGTCGAGCAGCAGCGAGACCGCGTTCGGGTCGACGGCCTGCGTCTCCCTGTCTGCCAGGTAGTAGTGCATCCGGCTGCGGTACTTGATTTTCGGGTCGTAGCACTGCGGCGGCACGTGCCGGATCGACGGCGTTACCACGTGCGCGCCGTGCTGCATTTTCGTGGCCCACAACTCGAACGGCAGCGGGAACGTGTGCACGCAGACCGTCGGCGTGAGCCGCGACGCGGCCCCTGCGGAACCGGCGTACGTCTTGTATTCGCCCGGCGTCACGAAATGGATCAGGCCGAGTTCGTCTCCCTCCGCCAGGAGACCGGCATTGTGCGCGAGCAGTTCGTGGGAGATGGCGATCAATTCGTCCTGACTCAGCCCGACATCGATCCGCACATACCGCAGCGATCGATACAGGCGGTCGATGTGGTCCGTCAGGCGGAACGGCTTTCGCTGAAACGTCCGCGTCATTTCCGTCACGGTCGCCCCGAGCACGATCCCGGCGTCGTAGATCGCCAGGTGCGCCTGCGACGCCGGCGTCATCCGGCCGTTCAAGTACACCAGTGGTTCGGTCATGCCGTCTTCAGCCCCAGTTGTTCGTGCTGCTGCTTCAGTCCCGCCAGATACCGCGCGTAGGCTTCTTCATCTCTCCGGCAACTCATGCCGCGGAAGACCATCGCAAACGACCGCCGGTTCCGTGTCGGCGATCCATTCGCGTCCGCGCGGTGAATCGTGTTGCCGTGATGCGCCACGACGTCCCCCGGCTTGAGCGGCACCGCCACGGCCAGCGCCTCATCCTCCGGTCCGTAGTCGCTGACCCCCTGTGAAAACCCGAGGATGTTCGACCGGCCGTGGGGACGGACGCCGCGCCGGTGTGAACCGCGCACGTAGCGCAGACAGCCGTTCACTTCATCGACCGCGTCGAGCGCCATCCAGATCGTGACGACGTTCGGCGGCACGAGGTTGAAGTAGTAGTTGTCCTGGTGCGGCGGCGTGGGGCTCCCCGACGCCGGCGGCTTGTTGAACCATTCCGACGGCTGCGCCTCGACCGGCTCCCCTACGAGCGCCGCGGCGAGCGCGTTCCACGTCGGTTGTCGCGAGTAGGCGGCGAAATACGCGTCGCACCCCATGTGCTGCAGTTGCTTGAGCGTCTCCGGGCGCGACTTGTCGATGTAGAACGCATCGCTGTCCGGCAGCGTCGGCACAACGTCGCGGATGTACCGGTCCAGGTTGCGCCGCAGGTCGTCGAACTCCGGCGGCGCGAGCAACTGCCGGACGACGATGAACCCGTCGCGGTCGTATTGCGCTTTGTACTGCTCGAATCCCATGCAGATTCCCTCGCGTGATTCCTTGTCACTGTATCCCAGCCCGAGCAACGTCGGCAACGTCTGGCGGCGCGGGGCGCTTCGGCAGTCCGGACAACACCAGCGCCACCGTCCCCGCCAGGATCAGCAGCGACGCCACAAAGCTCATCTGCAAGCCAAACGCCCGATCGGTGCGGCCCAGCGTGTCGGAAATCCAGCCGTAGAACACCGGCGCGAAGCCCA
>CAZWGW010000184.1:0-10546 GCA_964633565.1 uncultured Planctomycetaceae bacterium | reverse complement strand
CCGGGCAGCACGGACATGCTCCGTTGTGCGCGGCACCCACGCCACATTGACGGACCACGGACGACTGACCACGGACCAGACAAAACGGCCGGCGAGGCTTACCGCCAAGCAAGTTCCTCGCCGGCCGAGGCGTCCCCCCGGCGCTCGGTGTGCGCGCCGGGAATGACGCCCCCAGTGTACCGCGCACCACACACAGGGGGTAATCCCATGCAACGCTACATGTCATTGAGATTCTCTGCAGTGCTGGCGGCGGCCGCGTGTGTCGCCGTGATGCTGACAGCGGCGCCGCAGTCGGCCTCCGCACAGGAAGTCACGCGGATTTCGGGCGTCGGCTACTTTGACGTCGACGACGAGTGTGACTCAGGAAGCGTCGGCGCCGACTTCGCCCTGATCATGACGGGCGATCTGGTCGGTTGCCTCTACGTCTTCGTCGAGACCGCTGAGTACACCCCCAGCGGGACGTATATGGAGACGGGGACGGAACTCTTCGTCGGCGCGGGCGGCTCCTTTGAAACGGAGTACCGATTCGAGGCGAAGTACGAAGATCCGGCCAACCTGATCGGCGAGATCTTCGGACGTTGCCAGCACAAAATAGTGGAGGGGAGCGGCACAGGTGTCTTCGACGGCGTTGCCGGGCGGATCGATTTCAAGGACGACATCGAAGCCGGGAACTTTCCGTATCGGGGTTCCCTGCAGTTCGAGGATTGAGCCCGCGTCGATGTCGAGGAGCGGCACCTGACATGGCGATCGAGCGCAAACCTCCACAGACCAATCTTCACAGGAGACGACACATGTTGGACGCAATTACTCACGTGGCAGAGGAAGTGGCGATGAGCGTGTCGCGGCGGCAGTTCCTCGGCCGATTCGGGCGCGGAGCGATGGCGGCGGCGGCCGTGGGCGGAGTGCTGGCGCTGCCGGCGATCGGCCAGGCCGCACGCAAGCCTCCCGCGGCGTGCGGCAACGGTTCGTGGATCGCCTGCTTCGGCCGCAATACCGGTGACCAGTGTATCAGCGCGCTCGGGCGCCTGGGCGTGTGTCGGTTCGACAAGAGTGACATCACCCCTGCGGACGCCTGCTATTGCTATGTCAAGGGGCCAAAGATCGATCCCCGCTAACCATCCGTACCACGGTCCAATGTCACAGGAGTCGAATCATGTTTGCGAAAGTCAGTCAGGTTGCGGAGCGGATGGCGACGAATGCGTCGCGACGCGAGTTCCTGGGCCGCTTCGGTCGCGGGGCAATGGCGGCGGCGGCGGCCCTGGGCGGGGTCCTGGCCCTGCCGGGTCCTGGCGAGGCTGCCAGAAAGCCACGCTATGCCTGTCCCGGCACAAGCCAGGGTAGCTGCATTGGCCTTTCTGAGGGGGACACGTGCAATGGGGGCCTGGGCTTTACGGGAACGTGCAAACGGGTGCGGAAAGGCACGGCGTGCTATTGCGGGTGAGCGATGGCCCATTCCAAAACCTCACTGGAGACGACCCATGTTTGAGAAAGTCAGTCATGCGGCGGAGCAAATCGCGGTCAGCGCCTCCCGGCGCGAGTTTCTCGGCAAGGTTGGCCGCGGGGCGTTGGCGACCACGGCCGCGCTCGGCGGTGTGCTGGCCCTGCCAGCCATTTCCGCAGCGGGCCGAAAACCACCGACGGCGTGTCCCGCCGGTTCGGGCGCCTCTTGCAGCGGGTTGAACGTGGGGGATGCCTGCTTCGAGGAATACACCGGCGTGTGCAAAGCCAGCCGTAGGAACGGAGGCGCCTGCTACTGCGACATCAGAGCGCCGCGTCGCTGACGACGGCTTCCCACCACTCACCACTCACCACTCACGACCCATGACCACGACACTCCTGATCGCCAACATCGTGCTGCTCGTCGCCGTGTTCGGACTTGCCTTCCTGGTACTCGGCGCGCTGCGGGCGCTGGGGCTCGTCAACTGGCGGCTCGACCAGTTGGAGATGACACGCCCCAGCCGGCTCGGTCGGGACGGCCTCAAGCCCGGCAAGAAAGCGCCTGACTTCACGCTGCCGAGCGTCGACGGGGACGACGTCTCGTTGCGCGACTTTGCCGGCCGCAAGCTGCTGCTCGTCTTTACGCAGTCGGGTTGCGGGCCGTGCCACGCCATCGCGCCGGAACTCAACCGCCTGCACGACAAGGGGGAGCACCAGGTGCTGGTCGTCAACAACGGCGACGCGGAATCGACGCGCGAATGGGCCGCCGAGACGAAGGCCCGCTTTCCGATCCTCGCGCAGGAGAAGTTCAGCGTGTCGAAGCGCTACGAGGCGTTCGCCACGCCGTTCGCGTTCCTGATCGATGAACAGGGGATTGTGCGGTCGAAGGGGATCGCCGGCAGCCGGCAGTACCTGGGCTACGTCCTCAGCGGGGCCGGGCAGCAGAAGCCGCACGACGAGGCCGAATCGGACGGCAGCGATCCACAACATCATGAACCCGAGCGGAACGGTCCCGACCTGGGCCGATCAGAACGTTCCACGTCCTCACTGGAGACAATCCATGCTTGAGAAAGTCACTCGATTGGCGGAAGCGGCGGCAACGAGTGCGTCTCGACGCACGTTTCTGGGGCGGCTCGGGCGCGGGGCCATGGGGGTCGCGGTGGCCGCCGCGGGGCTGCTCGTGGTCCCGGGGAACGCCCGGGCGGGACGGCGCGTGTGCGGTACCGACTCGGTCACCGCCTGTGCCGGCATGGAGGTGGGGAGTCCGTGCCCGCTCGGGGGTGGCGAGATCGGCAAGTGCAGCCGCGTTCAGGGTTCAAGCGGGTGTCTCTGTCAGAGTAACAAACCGGCAAAGGACCACTGATCACGGATTCTTGTTTCGCCGCGCCAATTGTGTCGTTGGCCGACAGACGTTCCATCAACCACGGAGCCAAGCAATGCTCGACAAAGTCAGTCAATTGGCCGAACGGGCTGCCATGAGCGCGTCGCGTCGTCAGTTTCTCGGACAACTCGGACGCGGCGCGATGCTCGTCGCTGCCTCCGCGGGCGGCCTGCTGGCACTCCCCGCGGTCAGCCACGGTGGTCGCCGTGCCCCCCGCGCGTGCGACGCGAACTCATGGGCCACGTGCCAGGGCGCCGTCGAGGGAGCCGGGTGCTCTACCACCGAAGGCTTTGGAGTTTGCCAAGGCCCCAAACCACGCGGCGACAGGCAGAGCACCGTCACGACCTGCGCGTGCGTGACGAAATAGCGGCTTCAGGCGGCGAATTCCCCATCCATAACAGAGTTGACCCATGTTTGAGCAATTCAGTCAATTCGCAGAGCAGGCGGCGACGAACGTGTCGCGGCGGCAATTCCTGGCGCGAATGGGACGCGGTGCTATGGTCGTCGCAGCGTCTG
Organism: uncultured Planctomycetaceae bacterium; assembly: GCA_964633565.1. Lineage (GTDB taxonomy): Bacteria > Planctomycetota > Planctomycetia > Planctomycetales > Planctomycetaceae > CAZWGW01. The sequence continues at coordinate 7,212 of CAZWGW010000184.1, read as the reverse complement.
CGGGCGGCCTGCTGGCGCTGCCTGCCGTCTCAAAAGCCGCCCGCCGCCAGGTGCTTTGCGGGACGAATTCCGGCTTCTATTGCCTTAATCACCTGGTCGGCGATGCGTGCCAGAATGGCGGCAAATGCGTCGTGATCAAGGGCACGACCGACACCTGTTACTGCAGAGACCCGGGTAACCCGGGACGTGGATGACGATCGGCCGATTCGCACGCCGGTTGGCCAGCCGGCGTGCGACTTCTCGCAATGGCCAGGGGAGGATACTGCATGTCGACGACACCACGCCGAAATGGTTTCACGCTGATCGAATTGCTCGTCGTGATCGCCATCATCGCGGTGCTCATGGCCCTGCTGCTCCCGGCTGTCCAGCAGGCGCGCGAGGCGGCCCGCCGGGTGCAATGCAAGAACAACCTCCGCCAAATCGCGCTGGCCCTGCACAATTACCACGACCGGAGCGGCAGCTTTCCCCCCTCCAGCGTCGCCGATGGGCCCGGCCTCGACATCGGCTGGTGGAGTTGGGTCGTGCGCGTGCTCCCGGAACTCGACCAGCAGCCGCTTTATGCCCGTCTCGACCTGAACGAAGACATCTGGGCGAACTGCCACAAATACCGTCCGTACACATCCATTCAACTCGCCGTGCTGCTCTGCCCGAGCGATCCGCACGGCGAACGCGTCTATGAATCGGACGTCGACTGCGCCGGGGGCGAAGCGTACGCGCTCACGAACTATCTCGCCTGCCGCGGGTCCACCCGGGACTTGCCGGGAAACGGCGTCTTCCCGGACGTCAACCGCGTCACGCGGGTACGGGACATTCGCGACGGCACGTCGCAGACGTTGTTGCTCGGTGAGCGCCCGGCCGAACCGTCGGCCTATTGGGGCTGGTGGGCCACCGGCTTCGGCTTCGACAGTCGGGGCCTGGGCGAATCGGTCCTCGACGCCTCGGAGGGGCTGCACGCGGGCGACCTCACCGGCGGCACCGACCTGCTGCATTACTGGAGCGCCCACTCCGACGGGGCGCACTTCGCGCTGTGCGACGGTTCGGTACGGTTCGTGTCGTATTCGATCGACGGTCAGATGTTCCTCGCGCTGGGTTCGCGCGACGGCGGCGAGGTCGCAGGCAGCTTCTAGGCGATTAGCGGACGCCTCACAGCAAATGTCCTGCATAGATCATAAACGCGACCAGCAGCAGCACGCCGCCAGCGACAAACCGCCGCCGACACCGGGCCTCGTTCCCCAGGTGACCCGTTGCAAACAGCGCGCCGCCGGCAAGGCAGGCGGTCCCGGCAATGATGTCGATCAGATTCACCGCCGGGCCGCGGAGCCCATCACGCAGGATCAGGCCCCGTGGTGATGAGGTCCGCCGCAGCCAGCAGCCCGTCCCGCAGCCGGTGCTCGCCGGTCCTTGCAGCGCGTTCGTTCACGTGCGACTCCGCACCGACGTCAATGTGCGGCCATCTGCCCCACGGCCGCTGTCAGGTTCTCCTTCCCCTTGCGGAAGCAGAAGTCCCCGAACGATTCTCCCACTTGCCGGTCCGCCTTGAAATACGTGAGCAGCGGCGAAAGCCGCTGGTGAATCTCCTCCAGCGGCACCATGTCGTCGTAGATGAAGCCGATCCGCGTCCCCTGCGCATGTCCGCCAAGGTACAGCGTGTACTTCTCCCGCGCTTTGCCCACAAGGCCCACGTCCGGCGTGAACGGCCGCGCGCAGCCGTTTGGGCAGCCGGTCATGTGGACCGTAATCCGCTCGTCGGACAACCCCTGCCGCGCCATTTCGGTCTCGATGTTCTCGAGCACGGTCGGCATCACGCGCTCCGATTCCGTCACCGCCAGGCCGCACGTCGGATACGCCGGGCAGGAGATCGCGTAGCGCCGCGTCGGCGTCAGGTCCTCCGCCAGCGGCACGCCGTGATCGACCAGGATCCGCTGAATGTCGTCACGGTCAACCGGGCTGACGTCGCAGAAAATGAACCCCTGCAGCGGCGTGTTGCGGCAGTTCATCCCGTAGTGACCCAGGATCGTCCGCAGCGCCGCCTTGAGCCGGAAGTCTCCCTCGTCCTTGATCCGCCCGTTATCGACGTTGATCCCCAGGAACAGCCGCCCGTCCCCCTGCTCGTGCCAGCCCAGGTGGTCGTCGACCTCCCGCACGTCGACCGGGTGCGGGATCGGCAGCGACCGTCCGTAATACTCCTCCACCTTCGCCTTGAACCGCTCCAGCCCCCAGTCGTTGATGAGGTACTTGAGCCGCGCCTGCGACCGGTCGTCGCGCCGGCCGAAGTCCCGCTGCACCTTCACGATCGCCTCCGCCACGCCCAGCACCTGGTCCGGCCGGATCGACGCCATCCGCTTCGCCACCGCCGGGAACGTCTGCTTCTTGACCGGCGTCATCCCCATCCCGCCGCCGACGAGCACGTTGTAGCCGACCACCTCCTGCCCCTCGACGATCGCCAGAAAGCCCAGGTCGTTGGCATACACGTCGACGCAATTGTCCTCCGGCAGCGCAAAGGCCGTCTTGAACTTGCGCGGCAGATACGTCTTGCCGTACAGCGGCTCTTCGACCGGCACGTACTCGTGGACCTTTTCGCTCGCGTCGCCGTCCCGCAGCCAGATCTCGTAGTAGGCGGTCGTTTTCGGCTTGAGGTGCTCGGCCACCGCGTCGGCCATGTCCTGCAGTTGCTGGCGGACGCGATTGTTCCGGTACGGCGCGGGGCAGCACATCACATTGCGCTCGACATCGCCGCACGCCGCGAGCGTCGTCAGTTTTGACTCATTGATGCCGCGAATCACTTCGGGCAGCCCCTGCTTCAGGATGCCGTGAAGCTGGAAACCCTGCCGGTCGGTGATCCGCAGCGTGCCGTTGCCGTATCTGTCGCACAAGTCGAGTTCGGCCAGCACCTGCGCCGCCGTCAGCTTGCCGCCGGGAATGCGGGTACGGACCATGAACATGAAGTCCCGGCCGCCGCCGCGGTGGTCACGATCGTCCTGCTGGTACGTGCCGTGATGCTTGAGGACGGCGACATTGGGTCCGGAAAACTTCGGGTCGCCGCTCTGCAGCTCGTGAGCGACCGTGCCGTAGAGCTGTCGGCTGTTCTCCTTGATTGCCTCGGCCTTGCTGGCCTTGCCTGGTTCCGCCATTCCCGAACTCCAAAATGCGCGTCTCGCGGTCGTAGGACGGACTTCCAAGTCCGTCCCCGCCTGATACGCCGGACAGTCCGTCCGTTGCGTCCGCCCGTCCCCGTTGGACGGACTTGGAAGTCCGTCCTACACGCCTCCGGCCCACGGCAATTTCGATTATAGTGTCCGCTCGTTTTCCGCATACCGCGAACTGAACGCGAGTGCCCGTGTCTCAAATTCGGCAACGCCTGCTGATCCTGCTCGCCACCGGTCTCGGCGTCGGCTACGCGCGCGTCGCACCGGGCACGTTCGGCAGCCTGCTCGGCCTCCCCCTCGCCTGGGGCCTCTGCGCCGCGGACTTGCACCCCGCCCTGTACGCCGGCGCGGCTGCCGCCCTGTTTCTGGTCGGCGTCCGGGCCAGCACCGAGGCCGCCGCGCATTTCGGACGGCACGACCCCCGCGCCTGCGTGGTCGACGAGATCGCCGCATTCCCGGTCGTCTTCGCCGGCGTCGCGCTGGGCCTCATGCCGTTCAATCTCCTGTCGGCGGTACTCGGCTTCGGACTGTTCCGTCTGTTCGACATCTGGAAACCCCCGCCGGTTCGCACGCTGGAGCGGCTCCCCCGCGGCTGGGGAGTGATGGCCGACGATCTGATGGCCGGCATCTACGCGGGCGTCTCCCTGTGGGGCGTCATGGCGCTGCTCGACCGCGTCGCATGATCGCCCCGTGAACGGGTGCCCGGTGTATTCATGTCGCGCTTTTGGCGTGGAGCGATGACATCGTAACCCGAAGCGTAAGCGAGGAAGTTGGACGTCGACACCACTCAGCCCCTCGCTCACGCTTCGGGTTACGAAGTCAATCGCCGCTTGCAAAAGGCGCAACATCAAAGAGCGTAAGCGAGGCCGAGTCCCGTCGACGCCCGATCTTCTGACAACGCCTCGGTTGATGACATTTTCCCGCCAGGTCGCGCGAAGCGCAAAAACAAAGTGCGCAAGCGAGGCACTCGGGTGTCCACACGACTCCGTCCCTCGCTTACGCTTCGGGTTACGATGGTCGGCGCCCCGTGACAAATGCAAACCCGCGGTTTCGACCCGAATTTCCCCCGTTTTTCCTCAAGAAACTGGGGTTGCGACGAACGGAGGCAGTTGATAGTTTCCCCCGCCTTTCCTCAAGTTCTCCCCCGTTTCCACCCCTGAATTTCACCCTCCCCCCGGCGTCCCGCGCCGGTCGGCATCCCCGTTTTCCCACTGTCCATCGCCCCCTTGTGCAGGGCCCGACCTCATGCGTGCAGTCACCTACCGCTTGTCTCTCGGTTTCGCGGGCCTGATCTGGATCTGCATTGCCTCCACGTTCTGCGGCTGCAACCAGACCAGCGGCTACATGAACAACCAGGCCGGCAAGGGCTTTTACCAGCAGGGGAACTACACGGCCGCGCGCCGGTCGTTCGAGCAGGCGCTGATGGACAACCCGCAGAAATCGGACTACGCCTTCAACGTCGCCGCCGCCATGCGCAAGCAGGGGGACGTGCTCGGCGCCGAGCGGATGTACAAACACGCGCTGACGCTGAACCCGAACCATCAACCCGCCTACCACGGCATGGCGTCGATGCTCCGCGAGCAGGGCCGCACGGCGGAAGCCGACGACCTGCTGACGGCATGGAACCAGACGCAGCCGTACAGTGCCGAGTCCTACGTTGAAATGGCCTGGATGCAGCAGAACAACGGCGACCTGGCGGGGGCCGAACGATCGCTGCAGCAGGCGTTGCGGATCGATCCGCGGCAACCCAAGGCGCTGGCGCATCTGGGCCATATCTACCAGCGGACCGGCCGCGGCCGCGAGGCAGCCGGGCTGTATCGGCAGTCGCTCGCGATGAACCCGAATCAGCCGCAGGTGCAGTCGAACCTGGGCCAGATCGGCCAGCCGGCGATCCCCTCGGCCGCATTGCAGATGGCGCAGCAGATGCCGCTGTCGGACCCGACGATGGCGGCCGGCCCCTCGGTCTACACCGCACAGATGCCGGTCATGCCGGCGGACGGGATGTCCATGTCGCAAGGCATGCCCCCCGGCTCGATGGTGCCGCCGCCGGCCGCGCAGTGGTCGCCGGACCCGTCGACGCTCGTCGGCCCGGCCTCTCCCTACGGCTCGCCGCTGATGGCCCCCGCCTACGGCGCGACGATGCCCGCCCCCGGTTCGCAGCCGATCCAGCTCGGCCCGCCGGTGCCGGTGTCGAATGCCGACCCGGCGCACGCGCCGCTCGTCGGATCGACGATCCCGATGGTGTCGGCGTTCTGAGCGGGCGAGTCTGGCGCGCGACCTCAACGAGCCGCGCCATCGCGTGCAATGACACTGTCTGCGGTTCACAGCCGCGGCTCCCTCGCCTTCGACCCCAAGGGGGTCAACCATCGTAACCCGAAGCGTGAGCGAGGGGCTGAGTTGTGTCGACGCCCGATTCCCTCACTTACGTTTCGGGTTAGTAGGATTCTCCGACGAATTCCCCAATGCGCAATATCAAAGGGCATCGCCCTGGGGACTGAACGCCCCCAACCGCGCGTTTCCCTGAAGAGGAAAGATCAACCTCGCGTCGCCAACGGCCGCTCCTTTTCTCCGAGAATCTGCAATCTGATCTCCCCGGCAGACACTCCCGCGGGCACGTTCTGTGGCAGGGGGAGCGAGTGTATCATTGAGCGAGTGTATCGGGCCGGAGATACACTCGCTCAGCCGGTTTCGACGAACTCCGTCTCGTCACGCCGTCGCAGGGTGCCTACCGTCGAAATCCTGGCGCCTTGGCGTCCTTTCCCGCGCGCAGCACCGTCACTCGCCTTCACCGACGTGCCGCACCGCCGCATGCTGCGCCCCGGCAATCACCGCGCACGACTCATTCCCCACGATCAGCCGCGCCACCTCCTCCGGCCCCGACAGCGGAATCATGAACAGGTCTTCCACAAGCTGCGGGTCGAGACGGCTCACCAGGTACACGTTCATCCAGTCCAGGGCTTTCGCAATCTGCGTGGCGGCGATCAGGTCGGGCGGCGCGGCGGCGCGGATCGGCTGCAGGGCGTCGCGCGGGGCGCGACTCTCCTTGATCAGGCGGATGCCGTCCGTCGGCTCCTCCTCCAGTTCCGTCAGCACCACGACGCGGCCGTCCCGGGCCACCACCTGCCGCGCCGTATCGAGGGCCGCCGCCAGTTGCGGCCAACTGTGGCCGGCTGCGTCCGAGTCGACCGCCGCAATCACCAGCTCCGGGCGCCGGGCGACGTCCAGCCGCCAGGAGCGGGCCAGCAGCTCCTTACCGCGGTCGAGCACCGGCTCGGCCAGCCCGGCAATCACGGCCGAGACGCCGGGCCCCGCACCGGGGACGACCTGGATCGAAAACTGCGTCCCCAGCAGCCAGGCGATTTCGTCCACCAGTTGGCGCAACGGCCGCGGGTCGTCGGGCGTCAGTTCGTCGTGCCCCTGACCGTGGGCCTTGCGGATGGCGTCGGCGTTCGACAGCCCGGGATAGAGGGCGCTGTTCGTGCCGCGATAGCCCAGCAGGCTGTCGTATTCGAGCGAACCGATCGACACGACGACGTCGGCCTCGACCACCTGCCGCGACAGGTAGACCCGCTCGCCCGACGTGGTCGAAGCGAGATACGCGCATGCCCCTTTCTGCGTCGGGTCGTGTACGTGCCAGCCGACCGTTGTCCGGGCGTCATCCGGGAGTTCCGCCCGCGGATCGGCGAGCGGCTGCCCCTTGAAGTCCGCCGGCTGGACGATCGTCACATCGGCCGGACTCACCCCCCGCCGCGCGAGGACGGACCAGACCTCGGCGATGACGTCCGCGGCGCAGGGGGTGTAGCGATCGACGACGAGGGCCAGCCGGTCGTCGGGGAAGACCGACCGTTCAAAGGCCGGAAACTCGCATGGCTCCTCCAGCGCGCGTGACACAGAGCGGCGGACGTCGGCCAGCGGCCGGGGGGACGCATGGACGGCGACGAGCCGTTCGGACTCCAGTTCACACGAGAACCGGCCGCTGGCGCCGTATTCGAGCTGGCACTCCACGGTCGGCATGCGGGCAAAACTCTCCGGCGAAGTAAACCAGACCTTCGGATCGCCGGGACGC
>CAZWGW010000183.1:3508-10617 GCA_964633565.1 uncultured Planctomycetaceae bacterium | reverse complement strand
GCAGCGCGATGAGGATCGCGATGATCGCGATCACGACCAGGAGTTCGATCAGCGTAAAGCCGCGGTGCCCTCGCTTTGTTGACATTTGGCGTACCTCCGGAATGGAAATGAAAGGAGAATAGGATGAGTCTCGATCCCCTGGTCCGATGGGACAGAGTCTGAACGCGAATCAGGCGCCATTGAGGATTGGCGCGCAGGTGCCGTGCAATGCATCATCACACGCCGCGCTGAAACAGGCGTCGCACACGTGCGACCGTCCCGGGTCAACAATGAAGAATTGAGTCGATCGTTCCCAGAAGGGGTTACCTCAGCGCAACGGCAATTATGCCACATCCAGTTCGGGCTGCAAGATCACCTGTCACCGATTTATGAGACTTTCGACGCTGCGCCGCAGTACCGTTCCCACTCTTGGAAGGCTTCCGGCCGGTGGCGGCCCTTCACGGAACTGCCCCCACGCCCGTTCCCAGCCAACGCACGGCGTTTCCCACGATCTGCAACGGCTCCGGCTGGAGGTAGACGTCGAACGTCTCGTGCCCCGGGCGGAAATAGAACACCTTGCCGTGGCCGATACTCCACACGCACCCGCTGCGGAACCATTCGCCGGACTCCCAGGTTTCCCTGAAGATCACCTCGTCCGGCTCGGGGACGTGGAACGGCTCGTTATACATCTCCGTGTGCGGGATCTGAAACGTCGCCGGCAGGTCCCGGGCGATCGGGTGAGTGGGCTTTAAGACCCATATCGTGCTCGGCTTGCCGTCCGGGCGGTAGTCGGGGAAACAGCAGTTCGGCAGATCGACGCGCACCAGGCGCGTCGCGCCCCCCTTCTTGAGCGCGTAGTAAGCCGGGGTCAGCACCGACTCGCGGGCCGGAGGATACCGTCCCGGTGGGGCGACAAACTCGAACTCGACCCCGGCCCCCTGCGGCGGGTCGGGGAACTTTGCGCGGGCATCCAGCCGCGTCCGTTCGTTCATCGCTTCGACGAACGGCGTGGACCAATGTGCGGAGTGCAAGGCGATCAGCGACAGTCGGCCGGCCTTGATCCGGTCGACGATGCCGCGGGCCGTTTCCGGCGTGATTTCGGCGTGCCGCACGTGACCCCACCAGACGAGCACGTCGCAGGCGTCGAGCGTGGCGGCGGACAGACCCTGGTCCGGATCGTCGAGCCGGCGGGACGTGACCTCCAGCCCGGGCTGCTTCTGGAGATATCCGGCAATCTGGCTTCCCAGGAAGTTCTCGTAGGCTTCCTTCTGCCGGTCCTGCTGTTCGTCCCACACGACGACGCGGACCGGTTTGTCCGCGGCGTCGTCGGCCGGGAGCGGTCCGCCGCACATCACCATCGCCATGAGACCGGCAAACACGAGTCGGGAGCGCATGACTGGATTCCGGAGAGGACGGACATCACGTCGAGCCCGATCGTATCGTAACGGAGTCAGACTCCAAAGCCCATCGCGCCGAGCCGTTCGCGGACGGCAGCCTCCTGGAGGAGTGCGCAGAAACGCACCACCGCCGGCCGGTCGCGACGGGCTCGGGGGATGAAGAAGTCGTAATGCTCGTCGCGGACGGGAATGACCGCGAGACCGTAGCTGCGGGCGACCGTGTCGATCGCCACGCCCCAGTCAGCGCGCCCCTGAGAGACGGCGGCGGCTGTTGCGTTGTGGGAGCGGGCCTGGACGCCGTAGCCGGGAGGGTCGGCCAGCGACCCGGACGCTCCAAGCGTCCGGGTCGCTTTGGCGGCCGTGTCGAGAAGTTGATCGATCAGGATCCTCGTGCCGCTGCCCGCATTGCGATTGACCATCGTGCAGGTCGCATCAGCCAGCGCGGCGGCAACCGCCTCCCGGGCTGATCTGCCAACAAATCTGCGATCGCCCGCACGAAAGACCAGACACTGATTACGGCGGTAGCCCGGAACGAACTCCAGGTCGTCTGCGACGTATGGGCGGTTGTACTCTCCCGTGGCCGGATCGAGCAGGTGCATGCCGGCGATGTCGCATTCGCCGCGTTTTGCCGCGGCCAGCCCCCCGGTGCTGCCGACATGCATCGTCTTGACCGAGAATCCCTCGCGGCGCAGCAGGCCCAGCAGGTAGTCGAGCCCGACGCAGTGGCTGCCGATGACGACCAGGTCCGCCACGCGCAGTTCCGGGTCGAGCAGCGTCACGGGAACGGCCGTTCCCGCCTCGATGATCTCGGTGTGCTGGTCAATCGTGATGAAGCCATCCGCGAGGCTGAACGTCGTGACGGAGCCGGAGCCTTTGCCCATGGGGTAGGCGACGAGCGAAAAGGGATGAGGGATGAGGGATGAGGGATCAGCGATGCGGACGTCCGCGCGCTGATCTCTGACCATGTCGCCCCGAACAAGACTGACCAGCAGGTACTCCGTTCTGCCACGATCGGAATGGACACGGTGCGGCAGGACGGCGGCGACGGTGTCCCGCTGTTCGGGCGGGAGGCCGGCGAGCGCGCGGAGCACGGGGGCGACGAACTCGTGGAAAGTAAAGATCGCCGACGTCGGGAAACCGGGGAGGATCACCACCGGTTTGCCTCGTGTCACGGCAAGGCAGATCGGCTTGCCCGGCTTGAGCGCGACGCCGTGCGCCACGATACCGGGATCGGTGAACCGGCTCACGACCCGATAGGACAGGTCGCCCGCGCCTTTGGAGGTGCCGCCGGAGAGGATCACCATGTCGTGCTGGAGTGCCTCGTCGACGGCGCGCTGCAGTCGGGCCTCGTCGTCGGGGATGGCGCCGGAGGCGATCGGCTCGCCCCCCAGTTCTGCGACGGCGGCCGCCACAATCGGGGCGTTCGAGTCGTAGACCGTTCCGGGACCGAGCGGTTGCCCCGGCGGGACGATTTCGTCGCCGGTCGAAATGATCGCCACCTGCGGCCGGCGAAAGACGTCGACGCGGTCACGGCCGATGGCGGCCAGCACACCGATCTCGCGCGACGTGAGCACCTGCCCCGTCCAGAGCACCGTCTCGCCGCGGGCGATATCCGTGCCAGCGAACGTGACAAACTGGCCGGGGGCCGCGGCGCGTGTCACCTGCAGCAGCGGCGGCTCGTTCGCAGCCGCGTCGCCCTGCGCCGCAAGTTCGGTATGTTCCACCATCACCACGCAATCGGCGCCCCGGGGGAGCATGCCGCCGGTGGCGATCGTGGTCGCCGTCGCGGCCATAACGGTCAGCCGTGGAACGATTCCGGGAGAGAGCACCTCGGAATTGAGGCGCACGGTCCGGGGCGACTCTTCCATCGCACCGGTCGTGTCGGCGGACTGCAGCGCAAAGCCGTCGACGTTGGACCGGTCGAACGCGGGGACGTCGATGGTGGAGACGACGTCCTCCGCCAGCACGCGGCCGCGCGCGTTCGCCAGCAGAATCGATTCCCGACCCAGCGGGGCGAGCCGCAGGTGCTCGTGGAACCTGCGCGCCGCCTCGTCGCGCGTGATGACGTTCAGAAACTGCGTCTGCTGCGCGGCATCGACAACGCGGGAACCGGAGGAGGGAACGGACATGGAACGGGAGGTTGAGCCGGGTGTGGCTGTCGGCGACCCCACAGAGTCGTCCGGTCACTCCGTGACCGGGGCCAAGTCACGATCGAGCCGCTTCATGCTCTGGTCCCGGTCACGGAGTGACCGGACGACTTTGACGGCGCCCAACTCCCATTAGTAGGCGGTGCGCAGCCCGATTGTCCAGTCGCAACAGGCGGCGTCTGGCATCAGCCGGAGTCCTCTTCCCCGACCAGAGCCAGGCCTGACCGCCGAGCGATGCTGTCCGGGCCTGCACGCGTGAGATGAGTGCGGCGTGGGGGAGCGCGGTCGGTGGTCAGCCGGACCGGCAGCCCGGAGAGCTGCAACTGGACCCGCCGGATCTGCTGCTCGATCACCCGCTCGCGGAGCCACCAGCGGGCCTGCCACTGGCGGAAGGCGCGCTCGCTCTCATCGAGCCGACGCCGGTGCTGGACCAGTGCGGCCCGGATGCGTCCCAGCGACGGCTCGTCGTGGAACTCCGGCAGTGACGAAACAGGCATGTCCGCGCGAGTCGACATCGGATGCTCCCGGCGCCGCGGCAGTGGCAGGTTGCAGATCAAGCGGTCAATCAGGTGTTCGGCGCGAGTCTCCCGACCCCGCCGAGTGACTCGACCGCAGGTCTCACGAGAACACCGGGAGACCTCCGGTCGGGACCGTGGACGGGTCGGGAAACCCGTCCACAACGGTGTCCACAACGGTGTCAATCTGGGTGGTTCATGGAAGGAGGATCGGCGAGTCCCGTCGCGCGCAGGGAGGGATTTGGGGAGCCGCGGCAGAAATTGGCGCTGGCTACGGTCCCGGAGACTGCGCAACTTGTGCGATGCGAAGGTCCGTTACGATCGGCAAGCCGCGTGGACTGTGCCGTTTGTAATGGCTGGCGTGCGGGTCAGCTCCGTCTCCCCGCGATCGTCCAGTGCCGGTCAGATGACTGCCGGATCCAGGTTGTGGAGAGGCCGAGACCGCTCAGCAATCCGCCAATCTCGGTCACCGTCAGCGCGGCGTGCAGCGACTGCCGAAAGAGCTGTTGCTGCCGGGGAGATTCGTTTCCGGCATACGCGGCAACGAGGTGCTCGACCTCGGCATCGGTCTCGGGGCGCATGAGATCGCGGACGAACAGGAGGCCGCCCGGTCGCAGGACTCGGAGCATTTCACACATGGTGCGCTGCGGCTCGGGAATGTGGTGCACGATGCTGTTGGAGATGACGGCGTCGAATGTGCCGTCGGGGTACGGGAGGCCCTTGGCGTCGACGAGTTCGGGAACGATGACTTGCTCGAGTCCCGCGCGGGCGATGTTCTGCCGCGCCAGATTGAGCATCTCTTCGGCGAGGTCGATTGCCGTGATGTGACAGCAGAAGTCGCGCTGGGCGAGTTCGATGGGGATGAGCGCCGTTCCGGTGCCGACGTCCAGGACATGAATTGTTGCGCCCTGGTCCGCCGCGCCCCAGGCATTCAGGAAGTCATCGACAAATACGCGATTGACCGCCGAGTGGTCCATCGCATCGTAGTCGGCCGCCTCTTCGGCGGTGTCCATGACTTCGGGTTCGAGAGTGCGGGGGAGCATGGCGGGGAGAGTTGACCGAGTGAATTGCGGCGCGGGTGGTCACACACTGCAGCGCCAGGCTTGTTGCAATCCTCAAACGCGAGTTGTCTACTCTGTGACAAACAGCGTCAATCGAGCATTGCCTGATGCCCGCGCGCACCCTTGCCATCGGCGACATCCACGGATGCGACGTCGCCCTCGCGCATCTGCTGGAACGGCTCAATCCCGCGGCCGATGATACCGTCGTCCTGCTGGGGGACGTCGTCGACCGCGGCCCGGCCACGCGGCAGGTGATCGACCGGCTGATCGCGCTCCGCAAGTCCTGCCAGTTGATCTTCATCATGGGAAACCACGAGGAGATGATGCGCGACGCCATCTCCGGCAGCGGCCTGTTGCACGCGTGGATGGAAACGGGCGGGCGGGAGACGCTGGACTCCTACGGAGGCCTGATCGATGACATCCCGGCGCCGCATATCCGGTTCCTGATGTCCACGGTGCCGTTCTATGAGACACAGACCGAGATCTTCGTCCATGCCAGCCTGGAACCAGGCATCTCACTGAAAAACCAGTCAGCCGACTGGCTGCGGTGGAAGCATCTGGGCGGCTCAGAGCGTCGGCACGAGTCGGGCAAGCGCATCATCTGCGGGCACACGCCGCAGACCGACGGCGTCCCGCTCGTGCTTGACGGTTGGGTCTGCCTGGATACGTTCGCGCACGGCGGCAAGTTTCTGAGCGCGCTCGATCTGGCGACAGATCATGTCTACCAGGCGTCGGAGCGCGGCGAGGTCCGGGAGTTTCCGCTCGGACGATACGCCTGAATCGGACGCACGAACACGAATTCCGGTCACCGCGGCCCGTCATTCACCCTCACTTCCACCACCAGATACAACTGCCGCGCACCGGCCGGGTCCGCGGCCGGCTCTCGAACGCCGCCGGCGACGCTCAGCCCGCCGACGAGCACCGGTTGCCCAACCGGCACGCCGACGGTCGTGGCAAGGTGCTGCGTTTCCAGGTTCAGGCGATCGACCGTGACGCCGGAGGATGGCATCGCACCGCTGGCCGGCGACTGGTCGACACGGACCGGAATCGGGCCGGCCGCGTCGTCCGCAAGGGCGGTGACCGTGCTTTCCAGGTCCAGAAGTGCCGCTTGACCATGTGCCAACAGTGTCGGTTTCAGTTCGAGCAGCACGCCGATGTTGGGGGCCGACAGGACCGGTTGGTAGCCGACGACTGCCGCACTGGCCACAGGAACGGCGCCGGTCACGACCAGCCGCCGATCCCCGGAGACCAGGTGGACGGCCTGCTCGCTGAAACATGTGATCTGCCCTTCGTACATGGCGACAGTCCCGGCCAGTTCTTCGAGCGCGGCGCGGTCGACGACGTTGGCCGGGCGTCCCTGATCCGGAGCGTTCACGCCCTGCAGCTGAGCCAGTTGGTCGCGCGCCAGCAGCAGCCAGTGCGCCTGAACGGTCAGCGTCTGCACCAGACCTGCTTCGGCCTGGATGGCCCGCAGTAGGTCCTCGATCTGCGCGTGGGACGCGGCCGTCTGCTTGATGATGAGCAGTCCGCCCAACGGTGAGCAGACGGCGTCGCCGCCGACCTCGGCCCAGCTTTGTGGTTCAATAGTGGCCTGGATGGCGTTGACGAGATCGTCGATCGTGAACCGCTTCCGCGAGGTTGCCCCCGGCTCAGGAGCGGCAAATCCGCCAAGTCCTCCCTGAACGATCGGTCCTCCGCCGCCGAAACCACCGCTGCCGCTGTCGGAGACCTGGAAGAACCCACCGCCGCTGGCGAATCCCCCCCCGCCCCCGCCCCCCCCGCCGAAACCGCCGCCGCCAACGCTGATGCCGCCGTACCCGCTGCTGCCGAGTGACTGTGACGTCGTCGGGATTTCGGTGCCGCGATACGGATAGTCCGGAGGGGAAGTGACCAGGTCGGCCACCTGGTACACGCGGACCAGGAGTTCCGCCTTGCCTGCCGCATTGGCAGGCGCAGCCGGCTTTGTGGCCGCCGGCGCTTGCGCGAGCACTGCGCAGGGCAGGGCAATGG
>CAZWGW010000183.1:0-3498 GCA_964633565.1 uncultured Planctomycetaceae bacterium | reverse complement strand
CATTCCTGTTGCACGCGCGCGGCATTGAGCATCATTCGCACGGCGTGCAAAACGTGCTGGGCGCAATCAATATCGTGCTGGCTTCAGGGCGCATCGGACGGGCGAATTGCGGCTACGCGACGATCACCGGGCAGGGCAATGGACAGGGCGATGAGGGCCAGACTGGTGCGAACGACACTCGACATGGGGTTTCTCCTGGGCGTCATGGGGACAGGCGTCGTAATTCAAGTTGTGCGGAGTGGACGGCCGCAATCAGATACTGATCCCGACGGGCGGCACTGACGAACTGCTGCGCCTCCGCGCCGGAACTCGCCAGCAGCGCCACGAACGCCTCCTGGCGATTGACGTGTCGGAGGACCTGGGCCACGAGCCGCTCCGTCACCCGCGGTCCATCGATCCGGCCGAGCACCACGGCCGCCGAGAGTCGCTGAGCCGTGTCGCCGGTATTGAGCGCCGCAAACAACAGGTCGACCGGCGGAGACTGCTGGTCGTCCAGAACCGACAGGGCCGCGTTGCGCGTCTGCGGGAATGCAAACAGATCCAGGTAGAGCGCCACGGCCTCGGGCGAATTGCGAGCCAGAAGTTGGCCGATCATCTGCTGCTGCAGCGACGGCTCGCGTTCCGTTCGGGCCAGTGCTGCCAGAGTGGCCTCATCGGCCAGGGTTGAGAGCGTGTGAATCGCGGCGGCGTGCGTTTAGGGAGACTGGGCGAGTACCAGCAGCGCCGGCACGGAGCGCGACGACCCGATGTGCGCCAGCAGCCGGACGATTGCCAGTTGTTCTTTGACGCCGGCTGACGGCAGCCGGCCCAGCAGCCGCGTTTCATGCAGTTCGCGGTCGGCCGCCAGCGTCGCGGCCGACACCGATACGTCGACATCCGGGTCCGCAAGGAGGCCCTCGATCACCGCATCAACGGGGTCAATCGGCGCCGAAAGCGGGAGCTGCCTGGCCGGCCGCCGGCGTTCCGCCACTCGCACCAGCAACAGTTCGTAGGCGGTTGCGGGACGCGAGCCGGTCAGATGGACTGCAGCCGCATGGTCGCCATTGGTGGCCGGGACAAGATCGGTGACGGTCGCGTTGTTGTCCGATGGTGCGTGCGGGGCTTCGACGGGGGCGATCCGGCGGTCCGGCTGATCCGGCCGTGACTGCAGCCGCCACCCTACGTATGCCGCCAGCACGATCATGGCCGCGACGGCAATGAGTCGCGGCAACCATCGGCGACGGCCAACCGTTGGCCGGACTGCCGTGCGGAGTGTCCGCCATTCGTTCCGCAGCCGCCGCAGGGAGTCGTCCGCCGGTTCGGGCCAGCGGGCGCTGTGCAGCAGTTGATCCAGAGGCTCATCTGCTTCCGAAGGCTGGCGCGGGTCGTGCTCAGTCATCGTGCTGCTCCACCAGGTACGGCGCCAGTTCCTGGCGCAGGCGCTGCCGGGCCAGGTGCAGGTTGGAGTACACGCTGGCCTCGCTGATTCCCAGCAGATCTGCGGCCTCGCGCGGCGAAAGCCCTTCGTACGTCACCAGCACGAGCACCTCGCGCTGCCGCGCGGGCAGGGCGGAGACCCTGGTGGCGACGATCTGGCTGAGTTCGAGGTGCAGGATCTCGGCCGCCGGGTCGCCGGCCCGTGGATCGACGACATCGGTCTGGAGCGACGACGCGGCCGGCCTCTGCTCCGCGCGATCGCGGAAGACGTTGATGATGATGCGAAACAACCATGTGCGGAATCGGGCCTGACGACGAAACGTGCGCCAACTGCGTGCCGCACGGAGGAGTGCTTCCTGGACGACGTCTTCGGCCGCGCCGGGATCGCCCGTCAGTCGGATCGCAAACCGCAGCGCTTCCGGCAGATGCTCGTCGACCAGGTTGTCCAGCGGGGTCGCGTCTCCGGACGGCATCCTGGAGGCCTTTGATGGGTCCCCCATGTTAGACGGGAGCGGGGCGGGAATCTCAAAAGAAATCGGGAGAGATTCTCAGGCGAGCACCTTGCCGCCCGCGAGCGGCAAAGCCCTGCATCCCGTGGCACTTTCGGTGATATGCGACGCCGTAATTCCGTCACTCTTCGGAGAAGTGCGCTTCGAGCACGGATCGCGTCGGCTCCTGCCGACAAGCTTCAAGGAGACGCTTGACGTCGAACGCGCCTTCCACCGACAAGCGCGCATTGGCCTCCTTTGAAAACCGCTGCCTCTCCAGCCTGTAATCCGCCTCATTGCGGTCCCGGCGCAGGTCGTGCAACAATCTCGCGGCTTGCTGTGCTTCAGGCTGCCCTGTGCCAAACAGCCGGCGATATGCCTGTTCATGGCCCTCGTGATTCTGCGGGACCGGTACACCAAATTGCTCGAGAGTGCCCGCGGCCAGGTGAAATGCGGCAAAGTAAGCCCGGCTGACGGCGCAACGAAACCTCGCCTCAGGATCGCCGAGCGCTGAGTTTGCCACAAGGTGGCCAGCCAGGCGGAGGATGTCCTCGGCCGTCGTCATGACAGGATGTCAATCGCCAGTTGGACGCGTTCGCATTCCTCACCGAGAATGGCTTGAGTCCGCCGATGCCATTCCTGGCGGCGTTCCGCAACCTCCGCAACGTCGCCGTGCGCGGTGACATTGAAAACGAGCGTGTCCAGCCCGGCGACCTCGGGGTCAGATTCCCGCTCGACCGAAACGGAGTCGAACAACTCGCGTGAAATTGTCTCAATCACGCGCTGGTCCAGCGCTGGTGTCGTCGTCTGCATGGCAATTTCAGATTACCACCGCTCCGTACGATCGGTCAATTGGAGCTCGCGCGACGTGTCAGATTGACAGTCCCTTGAATCTCCCGCCGCGCTTGTTACCGTTGGTGAGATTTGCGCCCGCGCCGGCTGCAGCCCCTGAATCGTTCCGGGGTCGCGGACTGCGCAGGGATCGTCGGGAGGTGTGCTCCCCCCACTCCCCCGTGCGGGAGAGGGACAACAAACAATACATCGCCAACCGTTAACCCTGGACCCTCGACTCTCCACCCTCAACTCTCCACTCCGCCGTGCCCCGACGCGACGACATTCACAAGATCCTGATCATCGGCTCCGGCCCGATCGTCATCGGCCAGGCGTGCGAGTTCGATTATTCCGGCACCCAGGCCTGCAAGGCGCTCCGCGAGGAGGGGTACGAGGTCGTGCTGGTCAACTCGAACCCGGCCACCATCATGACCGACCCGGAGATGGCCGACCGGACGTACATCGAGCCGATCACCTGGGAGTATGTCGCGAAGATCATCGAGGAGGAGCGGCCGGATGCGTTGCTCCCCACGCTCGGTGGACAGACGGGCCTTAACACGGCAATGGACCTGCACCGCCACGGCGTGCTGGAGAAGTTCGGCGTCGAGATGATCGGCGCGCGGGCCGACGTGATCGCCAAGGCGGAGGGGCGGGAGTCGTTCAAGGAGGCGATGCTCAAGATCGGCCTCGACGTCCCCCGCAGCTTCGTCGTCCACAGCATGGACGACGCCCGCAAGGCGCTCGACGAGATCGGCCTGCCGAT
>CAZWGW010000182.1:7129-10701 GCA_964633565.1 uncultured Planctomycetaceae bacterium | reverse complement strand
TCGTGATGAAGGCGCTGGAGAAGGACCGCGCCCGGCGGTACGAGACGGCCAACGGGTTCGCGCTGGACGTCATGCGATACCTGCACGATGAGGCGGTGCTGGCCTGTCCGCCGTCGGCCGGCTATCGCTTCCGCAAATTTGCGCGGCGGAACAAGGCGACGCTGGCGACCGCGGCTATGGTCGCGGCGGCGCTGGTGGCGGGCATCATCGGCACCACGTGGCAGGCGATTCGCGCCACTCACGAAGCGAACGAGGCAAACACCGCGCGCGCCGCCGCAGCCACACAGACACAGATCGCGGTGCGGGAGAAGCAGGCGGCGGTGGATGCACGTAATGTCGCGCGCCAGAAAGAAACCGAGGCGCTCAACGCGCTCCAGGAGGTCGACAAGCAGCGCCGGCAGGCGAATGAGAATTTCGACAAGGCCCGCCGCGCCGTTGACGCATACCTGAACCAGGTCACGGAGAGCGAACTGCTCACCGTCCCCGGACTGCAGCCATTGCGGGAAGACCTGCTGCAGGCGGCCCTTGAATTCTACGCCGAGTTCACGCTGGAGCGGGCCGATGACCCCACGCTCCAGCGGGAACTGGCCTCCGCCCACTACCGCCTGGGGCGGATTCACTCCGAACTGGGCAACACGGAAGCGTGTGCGACAGCCAACGCCGAGTCGATCCGGCTTTATGAACAACTCCGAGACGCAGGACACTTCGACCCGGCCACGCAAGTCGCGCTGGCCTGGGCCTACTTTTATGACCAGCGATACGACGACACGATGAGACTGTGTCAGAACGTATTGCTCGCTGACGCGGGTCACGCGGAAGCGCGCAGCCTGCTGGCAGACACGCATAACGTGCTGGGCAATGCGGCGGATGAAAAGGCCGACCTCGAGACCGCCCTCCAGCACCACCGGCAGGCGTTTGAGCTGCGCGAATCGCTCGTCCGGGACGCTCCGGACCACCCGCGCTACCTGGCGCAACTGGGAGGCACCGTGAACAACCTCGCGAATCTGCTGTACAAGCAGAAAGCGTTCGCAGAGGCGCTGCCGATGTTCGAGCGGGCCGCCCAGTATACGCAGCAGGCCTACGAGCGCGCCCCGCATTCCCTGCTCTGGGGCCGCTGGTTCTGGATCTGTCTGGGCAACGTCGCCCGATCACAGACCGTCCTTGGTCGGGAGCAGGACGCCCTGGCGTCGTTTCAGCGCCATGTGGACGTCTCCCGCAAACGGGTCTTCGAAAATCCGGCCATCGCCAGCCTGCGGGGTGAGCTCTGCGAGTCGCACCTGATCCTCGCGCGCTATCAGCAGCAGCTTGGGAACGCCAGCGAGGCGTCTCGCTCGTTTCGCGCGGCCCGCGAAGTGCTGGAGAACATCCCGCGCGAGACGCCGGACCAGCTCTACGAACTGGCCACCGTCTATTCCGCACTGGCCCAGACGGCTGTCGGGGCCGTTGAACCGAATGAGGAAGAGGCCGCGGAGCAGAAGCACCATCTCGCATTGACGCTGCAGACACTGCACGAGGCCGTCGACACCGGTTTCACGAATGTGCAGAAGCTCAAGTCCGATCACTCGTTCGACGTGATGCGGGAGCGGCCTGAATTCGAGCAGCTTGTGTCGGCGCTCGAAAAGGCCGTCCAGGCCCAGCAGCTCGCCAGCCGTAACGCAGGGACGACGGAACAGCAGCTCACCAACCAGCAGAATGCCGCCGAATTGCTCACCAGCGTCGTGGTCGACCATCCACGCGCCCTTCGGCACCGGGCCACGCTGGCGGCGACGCTGCACTCGATTGGCGTGATTCAGACGGGGCTGAAGCAGTTCGACGAGGCGGAAGAGTCGTTCGACGAGGCCCTGAAACTCCGGGAGGAACTGCGGCGAATCGCGGCAGACCCTCTGCAGGCTCAGCTTGGCGTGCTGTCCACGCGCACCGCGATGGGAGCGCTCTACATGGAAACCGATCGGCCCCAGGATGCGCATCGCCTGTGGCAGGACATCCTGGCCGAATGCCGGCAGGTCGCAGCGGATCAGGGTCAACTCGCAGCCGAGTCAGGCGCCATCGCCGGAATCGAATGGACGATTGCCCAGAAGTACGGCGAGATCGGCCTGTGGGAACTGGCTGGTCAACCCGTCGATCAGTGTTTGAGATCGGGACAGCTCTTTGACCCTCTTTGGGATTGTCGCGGCGCCCACATCCTGGCGGCGCAGGGTCGCCTGGAGGAGCACCGCAAGTTCTGCCAGTTGCTTGTGGACAAGTGGGGAAAGTCCGACCCGGCATACGTGGTCTTCGCCGCGACCATGAATCCCCAACTGAATCTCGACATCAAACCATTGCTGGATCTGGCCGAGGGGGTGATCAAGTCTTCATCAGACCCCATGACCACGTTCCAGGCGGCGACGGCCTTCTCTCGGGCGGGCGAGCATCAGCGCGCACTGGAGCTGATGCTGCCGTTTCGCGAGAAAATCGCGACCGGCGGGTCTGCGTACCTGCACTGGTACGCGATGGTCTATCACAAACTGGGCCGGCACGATGAAGCGGCCCGATACTTCGAGCAGGCCGAAGCGAAATACCTGGAATTTGCGGAACGGTGCCTGCGAAGTACCGAAAAAAGCGCGGTCAAGGACGGACATGGGGGCTACTGGCACGCGATGGCGGAAGACCAGGCCGTTCGCCAGTTTGCCTGGCAGGAGATTCGCGGGCAGCCCGCGCCCGATTCCTGGCAGCACCTGATTCAGGCCCGCGGCTACCGGTTGATCGGCGAGATGGACAAATCCGATCAGGAACTGGCCGCCGCCGTGGCCGCCGCGCCCGACGACTCTGACGTCTGGACGGCGCGGGCGCGCCTGCTGTCTCAATGGGATGACTACAAACGATCTGTGGAGGGGGACTGGCAGAAGGCCGTCAACCTGGCTGGCCACGACCCGCTCCCCTGGATTCACCGCGGCCGCTGGTACGCCGAGCGCGGCGAGCAGCAAAAGGCCGATGCCGACTTCGCCAGGGCGGCTTCGCTCACGCCCAACGAACTGAACAAGTTTCTCGAAGCAGGCTGGTGGGTCGTGGGTCCGTATCCGTCCGAACTCAAGGAGTTCTGCCCGCCGGAGATCGAGACCGATCCGTCGCGGCCGGTCCATGTCGTTGATCCGAAGACCGGGTTGTCGGACGAACCAGTGACATGGCGGTCATTCCCCACGGGTCGCTGGGGCCGCGTCGATCTGACGTCTTCGGTGGTCCGCCAGGACAACGCGTCGGCATACGCCTTCGCGTACGTCTACTCCCCGGACGAGCAGGCGAAGCTGCTGATGATCCGGGAGTCGCAGCCACTACGAATCTGGATCAACGGCGAGTTCATTGCGGATTTCACGCCGGGGCCGAAACAGCCGCATTACGACGGTTGTCACCGTGTACCCATCGTGCTGCAAGGAGGCCGGAACTCGATTCTGGTCAAGTCGAACACGGCCGACTTCAGCGTCCGCATCGGCGATACGCCGTTCGATCGGGCCATCCTGCTGGCGGAACAGGAGCGGTTCACCGAGGCGTATGCGGTATCCGCCGGCGTATCCGATTCTGGCCTCGATGACCCGTCC
>CAZWGW010000182.1:0-7119 GCA_964633565.1 uncultured Planctomycetaceae bacterium | reverse complement strand
AATCTTTTTTGTTTCGCCGCATCGTTCCATTGCTGGGGACGGACGAAGAGCATACGGAACTTTGCCGCTCGCTGCTCGCCTTGGCCCAGCACGGCAATGTCCACACCAGACTCAGCGCCGCTTCCCTCTGCGCTCAGCGGCCCAATCCCGTATTTGACGCGCATGCCGCCACGATCGTCGCGTACGCCGAGGAATTCTTCGCTCAGCAGCCATCCGAAGCGCACTCCGCCGCACTGGTTCACTACCGCGCGGGGAATCGGGAGCGGTCGCTCGCATTGTTGAATCAATCATCCTCCAGGAACTGGTATGGACTGCCACTCCAGGCGTTGCTCGCCTGGCAGGCCGGGGATGAAGCGACGGCGCGGCAGCGGCTGGATGATGCGCTGACCGTCGCGGCGGAGTATGAGGATTCGCTGGAGGCCCACAACCGCACTGCATTCTATGGGAAGAACCATTTCTACTGGTGGTACGACTGGGCCACGTTCCTGACGCAGCTCCGGGAGGCGGAACAGACCATCCGTGGTGAGACGGCTCAGACCGACGCGGTGCGAGTGCGTTGTGAGGCGCTGGCCCATGAGAAATGGACCGCGTCGCCGGAGACAGTCGTATTCGACCACGCCATACTGTTTGGATCCATCGACGGCGCCGGCCTGCCGAAGTTTCCGCAGCCTTATATCGCTCGCGCCAGGCGGCTGGCTGAACTCGGCCGCGTGGAAGAGGCCGAAGCCGACTTCAACAAGGCGGTCGAACTGGACCCGAATGACCCCGACACGCTGGCGGCCCGCGCCGTCTTCCTGGCTGATTCCGGTGAACCGGACAAGGCCGCGGCTGATTTTCACGCGGCACTCAATCTTCTCGATCAGTCGGCCGACAAGCCGCGCTGGGCCTGGGGCGTGCCGATCGATTTCGAAGTCGCCCAGCGCGACGACGTTTTGGACGAGTTGGCGGAGTTGCGCCCCGGCGATCCACGGCCCCTGATGGCGCGGATGGTCCTCCGGCTGCAGCAGGGGGACGTTGATGGAGCGCGCGCGGATGCGGACCGTATGTCATCGTACGGGACGACCTACCTCGGGTGGCGGGCGGCTGAGGCGCTCTGGCGGGGAGACCTCGAAGCATTCGAGCGCCTTCGAACAGCCGTTCCGAGAAGCGCAGATCCGTATTCCAACATTGTGAACCTCAGCCTCGCCGCGACCGAGGAACCCTTGACAACCGAATTGCTTCAGGAAGCCGACCGCATGTGGCGGGAGCAGCCGCAGGACCCCTGGCACCGGCGCGCGCTCGGATTGGCCCAGTTGCGTGCCGCGAAATTCAGCGACGCCGTCGCGAGCCTGGAAGCCTCGTTGACGCCGGGCAATCAGTGGCAGCAGGATGCGGAGATCTGGCCGCTGCTCGCCATCGCGCATCACCACCTGGGAAATACCGACGCGGCGCGCCGCTGGCTGAGTAAGACCGAACTGTGGCTGGAACTGCGCAACGCGGCCGAGTCGCGGCAGATCGGCTCAGCCGGCGGCGTCGGCAACATTCGGCCGGGGGACGTGCTGTATGCGATCGTTTACTATCTGGAAGCCAAGTCCCTGCTTGACGGCCCAGGCGCTGCGACAACCGTCCGGGAACAGCTTGCCGCGCTGGGTCGGGAACGGAGACAGGAAGCGCTGGCGCGTGCCGACGCCCGGCGGCAGGCGACCATGGCCCGGGCCGAGGCCGCCTGGCAGCGCACGGTGGATCTCGCCGGCGACGACCCGGCGCCCTGGATGCAGCGCGCCCGTTGGTACGCCGGGCGCAGCGATTTGGCGAAGGCCGAGGGCGACTGGCAACGCGCCGTCGAACTTGCCGCCAACGATCCACTCCCCTGGATTCAGCGCGGCCGCTGGTTCGCTGAGCGCGGCGAACAGGGCCGGGCCGACGCCGACTTCGCCAAAGCCGCTTCGTTCACGCCCAACGAACTCAACAGGTTCCTTGCCGCCGGCTGGTGGGTCGCGGGTCCGTATCCCGCCGAACTCAACCACCTCTGCCCGCCGGAAGTCGATCCCGATCCGTCCCGGCCGGTCCTCGTGATCGATCCGGAGGCTGGACTTTCGGACAAGCTGACACCCTGGGTGAGTGTGCCGACCGGAGCGTACGGCGAAGTTGACTTGTCCGGCGTTCGCGGCGGCCAAACCCGCAGTTCCGTCTACGCGCTGGCGCACGTCTGGTCGCCGGACGAACGGAGTGTGCTGCTGAAGCTCGGCCGGGCCGAACCGCTCCGTGTCTGGGTCAACGGCATGTTGATTGAAGAGTTCGCGGCCGGCGAGTCTGCGGGATTTCCCTGGTACGAGCCGTTTCATCGCGTGCCGGTGGCACTCCGGGCTGGCCGCAACACGATTTTCATCAAGTGCGCAGATCCGAAGTTCACCGCTCGGATCGGCGATACGCCCCGTGATCGCGCGCTGCTTCTGGCGGAGCAACGGCGGTTCACCGACGCGCTGGGCGCACTGAACGAGCTGCCGTTCTCCCCGGCCGACCTGGATTCGGGGGTCGTGACATGGTTGCTGGCGCCGGTCCTGGCGATGGGCGATCGACCGCACGACTTGTACGAGTCGCAATGTGCGGCGGCGCTCGCCCGGATTGCGGACGCTGAAAACCAGATGTGGCTCACGTCCCAGATCTCGTGGGTTTGCTCGCAAGCGCCGAATCGCCACTTTGACGAACATGCCGAACGGCTGGTCTCGTTCGCGGAACAGTATGCCGAGGCGAATCCAACCACGACAACGCGTATGAACGCCGCGTTGGCCAACTACCGCGCCGGTCAATACGAGCGGGCGCGGATCCTGCTCACGGACGCTGACCGGTCGCATTCACTCGTGCTCCCGTTGCACGCGCTCCTGCAGCATCAGTCGGGAGACGCCGCCGCCGCACGTGACTCGTTGGACGCGGCACTCAGTACGGGGACGCAGCTTGTGGAACGGATGGAGACCGCCGATCGCTCGGACTTTGCGGCATGGCTTGCGCACTTGTGGTGGAGTGAGTGGGCGACGTTCCTGAATCTGCTCACCGAAGCGGAGCAGGCGATTCGGGGCGACTCGACGGCGTCGACCCGGCTCACGGCCGCCGCGGAAGCCACGGCGGCGCGCCGCTGGGCGGAGTCGCCGGAACTCGCCGCGTTCGACCACGCGGTGCTGTTCACGGCG
Organism: uncultured Planctomycetaceae bacterium; assembly: GCA_964633565.1. GTDB lineage: Bacteria > Planctomycetota > Planctomycetia > Planctomycetales > Planctomycetaceae > CAZWGW01. The sequence goes on along the minus strand of CAZWGW010000182.1, from coordinate 3,952 downwards.
CGCAGCGCGGAAGGTGGTCTGTTGCCGTACCCACAGCCCTACCTCGCCCGCGGCAGGCGTCTGGCCGCACTCGGCCGGTTCGGCGAGGCCGAAGCTGACTTCAACAAGGCCGTCGAACTGAGGCCGAATGACGCCGACGTGCTCGCGGCGCGCGCCGTGTTCCTGGCTGATTCCGGCCAAGCGGACCGGGCCGTGGCCGACTTTCACGCCGCGCTGAACTTCTTCAGTGACTCCGGCGAGAAGCCGCGCTGGTCTGCCGGTGTGCCGATCGATCTGGAAGTCGCCCGGCGCGACGACGTGTTCGACCGATTGGCGGCGCTGCGACCGGAGGACCTGCGCCCCCTGATGACGCGGATGGTCCTCCGCATGCACCGGGGAGACGCCGCGGGTGCGCACGCCGATGCGGAGCGACTTGTATCCAGCGGACAGGCCTTCCCTCCCTGGTACGCCGCCGAAGCGCTCTGGCGTGGAGACGTCGAGGAATTCAATCGCATTCGCGAGACAGTTCCGAGGTTTACGAATCCGATGTTCAATGTGATCCACCTCGGTCTGGCCCCGACGCGGGAGCCGATGACTTCCGAGTTGCTGCGCGAAGCCGAACGCCTATGGCAGGAGCAGCCACAACACGGCTGGAATCGGCGCTGGCTCGGGCTGGCCCAGTTGCGCGCGGGACAGTACCGCGAGGCCCTCGCCAGCCTGGAGGCGTCGTTGACGCCCGGCGACTACTGGCAGGAGTGGGACTACTTTCCGCTGCTCGCCATCGCGCACCACCACTTGGGAAACACAGAAGCGGCTCGCCTCTGGCTCGACAAGACAACGTCGTGGCTGGAACGGTGGAAAGAGGCCGAGTCGCGTCGGATCGGTTCGGCCCGTGGCATCGGAGGCCCACTGCCGGAATATGTCCTGTATGCGCTGGTCTTCTACCGCGAAGCGAAGGGCTTGATCGAAGGGGATATGGAAACGCCGTAGGTCAGGCTCCGCCTGACAAGACAGACACGCGCATTGAGTTGAATCCGTCCGGCGGGAGCCGGACCTACGAAGCGAAAATCGGCCGGCGGGGTCCTTACCGCGAAGCAAGCCCCCACCGGCCGGGCATCGCCCCGGCGCACGGTCTGCGCGCCGCGGCCATGGTTGCATCCTATCGCAGACCGCGTGGAAGGAGCAATCCGATGTCTCGATTGACACTCGTCCCCTGGACTGCAGCGCTGATGCTGGCGGTCGCGTTGGCTCCAGGAACCGCGTCCGCCCAGGACGTCGACACGCTCAGTATCAGCGGAACGTTCCGCCCGGGGGAGGCCACGCCGGGGCTCGGCGCCGACCTTGCCGCGGTCGTTGACCCGCACGCGTGGGTGCTCACGCTGTACGGCGTCACAGCTTCTTATCAGTACGACTTCAATTTGCCGTTGGATTTTTACGGCAATCCAACCGGCGAAATTGACGAAGCGTACATTACCCGTGTCAACGCCACGTCGTTTGACCTCGAGTTCTTCGGCCCCGATGCCGACGCCCTTAACGACGTGATCAGCTCGCAGTTGACTCAGGGGGGGCAATATATCGGCGTCGTTCTGGAACTGCGGCATGGCACGTATTACGAACCGTGGTACGAAACCACGAGCCAGTACAACGTGTGGTGGATGGGACTTTCGCCCCCGGATCGCACCGCGGGCGTCCTGATTGATTGGGAGGGGCAATGGGTCCCCGGCCTCTTTGACGGGGATCCGGCCGGCTTTCCGGTCCTCGATCCGCAACGTCTCTCTGTTTACAGGACGGTCATCAGCGACCGGCGCCCGGGGAACAACGGCTTGCTCCTGTCGCGGGAATTCAGCGAATTTGTGGACATCGGGTCGTCCGTGCCGCCCGACGTGCCGCCCCCCCCACCGACGCTGAGTACCGCGGATGCGTCCGTACTGGAAGGAAACAAGGGGACGACGCGCCTGGACCTTACGGTCACACTCTCGCGGAGCATTACCGAGTCGGTCACGGTGAAGTATGCGACCGCGGACGGCACTGCGCAAAAGAAGTCGGACTACACGGCGACCAGCGGCACGCTGACGATTCCGCCCGGGCAGACGCAGGGAATGATCTCAATCGCCATCAAGGCGGACCGCAAGCGCGAACGGGACGAGACCTTCTCCGTGCAACTCTCGAATGCCGTCGGAGCGACGATCGCTGACGGGGCCGCCACGACCACGATCCTCAACGACGACTGACGCGTATGTCAGGCTCCCGCCTGACGCAACCACCGTCACTGCGAGATGACCTTCCACACCGTCAGGCCGGAGCCTGACCTACCGAGTAACTGGAGCAATCCAATGAGACGCTTGAAACTCTTTCGTTGTGGCGCGCTGCTGACCCTGGCGTTCGCCCTGACCCCGCACCTCGCATCCGCCCAGACGGCCGACACGCTCAGCATCAGCGGGACGTACTACATGAATGAGTTGCGCCAGTTCGGGGGGACAGTCGGCGACGACCTGGCCGAGGTCTTTGCCAGCGGCAACGTGCACTGGTGGTCGCTCACGCTGCACGACGTGACTCTTGCGCACGACCACTCGTATTTCGAATGGTACGACGAGTTCGGCAACGTCGTCTCTGTCGAGGAGCAGTACATCACCCGCGTACACGCGACGTCGTTCGACTTCCAGTTCTTCGGCCGGGACGCGGAAATGCTCAACGACGTCGTCAGCAATCACCTCACCGGTGGGGAGGTGACCGGCGGCGCATTTCTCGAGCTGCTGAACGGCTCCTACTACAACTTCTATGACGGCGGTACGTACGCGCAATGGCGATTCGGCCTGGACAGCCCCACGGGCATCTCGTTCGGCGCCGTGGGCGCGCACCCCCTGTTCTCCACGGATGCGGACCGTAAGCGCGAAGGGGACGAAACCTTCACGGTTTCGCTCTCGGGCGCCGTCGCCGCGACCATCTACTACTGGCGCGCCACGGTGACGATCCTGAACGACGACTGAACGGGCAGGTCAGGCTCCCGCCTGACGTTACCACCTCCAATGCGCGAGCATAGTCCATTCCGTCAGGCGGTAGCCTGACCTACGGAACATCGGCCGTCAGGGTCCTTACCGCGCGCCCCGCACTGCGGGTACCCCGGCCCCCGACGGCACGGCATCGCCCCGGCGCCCGGTCTGCGCGCCGACGACGGTGTCTCTCCCTCCACACGCAGACCAATGGAGAGAAGCCATGCTAACACTTGCGAACACACGAACAGTCGCCACAACGGCGACGCACCGGAAGCCATTGCTGTTGATGCTGGCTGGAATATTCATTGCCAGCGGGCTCGGCTCAGCCACCGCGCGCGCCGACACCGTCACCGACTGGAATGAAATCATGCAGGCCACGCTGTCGGTGGCGCCGACCAACCCTGTCATCCAGTCGCGCTGGGACGCGATTGTGCAGCTTGCCGTCTTCGAGGCGGTGAACTCGATCGTCGGTGATTACGAACCGTACCTGGGAGTCGTCGACGCGCCGGCCTGGGCGTCGCCGGACGCCGCGGTCATTGCCGCCGCACATCGCACCCTGGTCACCCTGCGCCCGGCCAGCGCCGCGGCCCTCGACCCCTTGCGGGCTGCGGCGCTCGCAATCATCCCGGACGGACCAGAGAAGGATGCGGGCATTGCGGCCGGCGAGGACGCCGCAATGGCCATGCTGTTGCTCCGCGCCGACGATGGCTCGGCCGAGGCCGGCACCGTCCCGTACACGCCCGGGACCGAGCCCGGCGACTGGCAGCCGACGCCCCCCGCGAACGCGCCGGCGTTCCTCCCCGGCTGGGGACAGGTGACGCCGTTCGGTCTCACCGCCAGCGATCAATTCCGCCTCCCGGCTCCCCCCGCGCTGCAGACGGGCCTGTATGCGAACGACTACAACGAAGTCAAGCTGCTCGGCCGGATCGACAGCCCCTTCCGCCCGCAGGATCGCACCGACGTCGCGCGGTCCTACGCCG
>CAZWGW010000181.1:3645-10733 GCA_964633565.1 uncultured Planctomycetaceae bacterium | reverse complement strand
CACATGCAGCAGGCAGATGTCCTGCAGAAAGTACTTTACGATGTGCTTTTTCCGGACGGGGAGGTTCCAGGCGGGCGAACTCAGCGTTTTGTGGTGCAGTTCGGGATCACCCTCGGTATTCAGGTAGCGGTGATGATTGAAATGAAAACGCCGATAGCCGCCGACCGGGTTGGCGAACGGCCAGAGCGTGAAGAATCCGACCACAAAGTCGTTCAGACGCTTGTTCCGCGACGCCTGGCGGTGGGAACCTTCATGAGCCATCAGCGCGATGCGATGCTGCGCCACGCCAGCGGCAACGACGGCGAGCGCATACGCCGCCCAGTGCCGCGTGTACCCCGCGACGGCCATCGGGATGATGACCACCAGCCAGTCCCCGAGCGTGCGGCTCAGCCACTGGAACAGGCTCGGTTGCATCAACTGCCGCAGGGTCTCTTTGTCGATGTACGGATCGACTGCGTTTTCCGCGGTCATGGTCGCAGTGGACATACTGACTTGCCCCTCAATGGGGTAGGCGTAGTGCTCCGGCCGGTCGTGGCGAGTTCGCCATTCTCACCGGAATCAGACGGGTCGTGTGGAACTCGATGCCCGATCTCAGAGCCGCACAATGTTCGACTCGTGGGACGCCCTCCCGGCAGTAGTTATCGGCCTCACGGTCAGCGACCGTGACCAAAGCCGCATCCCTGGGGCGGTGAAGAGTACAGGTTAACCGCAGGAAGTCCTCAATTTCAACGCTGCACGAAACGCCTCTGGAACAGGCAAACTGCTAAACTAAAGTGTTCGAGATGGCACCGCTCCGCGATTCCCGGCTTCCCAACGATTCTCCGGTCTCCGCTTTCGCGACGACCCGCTGGAGTCTTGTCCGGGCGGCCGCTGGCACGGATTCCCGATCCCGCGACGCGCTGACCTCCCTGTGCAACGTCTACTGGTATCCGCTCTATGCCTACGTCCGCCGACGCGGTTTCCAGCCCGCATCGGCCCAGGACCTGACACAGGCGTTTTTTTCCCATTTGCTGGAGGGGGAACGCTTTCGGGCGGCCGACCCGGATCAGGGACGATTCCGGTCCTTTCTGCTCAAGTCGCTGCAGAACTTCCTGTCGACCGAGCGTCGCCGCGAGCAGGCTGAAAAACGCGGAGGTGGACGATCGATCCTGCCGCTGGACTTTCAACAGGGGGAGGAGCGCTATTCGCGGGAGCCAGCCGACACCGAGACCCCGGAGCGGCTGTTCGAACGCCGCTGGGCCCTGACGCTGCTGGAGGTGACGCTGTCACAGCTGCGCGACGAATACGGACGCTCGGGGAAGGGAGCCCTGTTTGCTGCCCTGCAGCCGCACCTGGACGGAGATGCCGACCGCATGCCGCTGGCCGAACTGGCAGCGCCGCTCGGGATGTCTGCGGACTCCCTCAAAGTCGCCGTACATCGCCTGCGCCGTCGCTACCGAACCCTGCTGCGACAGGAGATTCGCGATACCGTAGATACGCGCGAGCAGGTGGACGACGAACTGCAACGACTGATGGATGCGGTTTCCGGATAATCCCGGATTTACTGTAACCTTTCGAGAAGGACGGCTTAGTAACCGGTAGCATGTTTCCTGACCGGAGTCGAGCCATGTCCGATTCACGTCAATGTCCACAGTGCGGCGCGTCCCGGGCGGATGGCGCACCGGACGGACTGTGTCCCAAGTGCCTGCTGCAACTCGGCTTCGAGAGTCAGGCCGGTTCGCCTTCCGACGCCCACGCCGGGCCGACGGTTTATCAGCCACGATTCGTTCCCCCCACAGTGGAAGAACTCTCCGGGCGGTTTCCGCAACTGGAAATCCTGGAGGAAATCGGACACGGCGGGATGGGCGTCGTCTACAAGGCCCGCCAGAAGGACCTCGACCGGACCGTGGCGCTCAAGATCCTGAGACCGGACATCGGGCAGGATGCCGCCTTTGCGGAGCGGTTCGTGCGCGAGGCTAAGGCGCTCGGGAGGCTGAGCCACTCCGCAATTATCACGATCTTCGACTTCGGACGGACGGACGGTCTGTTCTATCTGATCATGGAGTTCGTAGACGGGGCCAACCTGCGGCAATTGGAACGCACGGGAAAACTGACTCCGGCAGAAGCGCTGCGCATCGTCCCCGCCATCTGTGAAGCACTGCAATACGCGCACGACCAGGGGGTCGTCCACCGCGACATCAAGCCGGAGAACATCCTGATCGACAAGGACGGCCGGGTGAAAATCGCCGACTTCGGGCTGGCCAAGATGATCGGCACCGCACCGGATGCGACGTCGTTGACCGGCGCCTGGCAGGTGATGGGGACGCCGCATTACATGGCGCCGGAGCAGATGCAGGGGGCGCATGCGGTTGATCATCGCGCCGACATTTATTCGCTGGGGGTGGTCATCTACGAAATGCTGACGGGAGAGCTGCCGGTCGGCCGGTTTCCTCTGCCTTCGGAAAAGGTACTGGTGGACGTGCGGCTGGATGAGGTCGTGCTGCGTGCACTGGAGCATGAACCGCGGCGCAGGTATCAGCGTGTGACCGAAATCAAGACCGACGTGGAATCGTTGTCGTCAAGCGGTGGCGCGGCCGGGCCGGTCAGGAAGCACGGCCCAAGCCCGACGACAAGCGAGGGGCCCACAATTCCGGCGGCCCTGCGTCACGCGTTTGGCTTCTGGTCCAGGCCTCAGCCGGGCTACGATCGACAGGTCGGATGGCCGATCATGACCGTGCTCGGGCTGTGGGTCGTTGTGGTGCTGTTGCTGATCGCGCTGAACCTCGCCGGTGCGCCGATCCGTGCCGGATTCGTCACCTTCGCACTCATCGCCGGGATTGCCGGCATTCCGGTAACTCTCATCGTTCTCACGGCGGTTCATATTGTGCGGACCCGTCGCACAAACCAGGCCAACGCACAAGGAGCGTCCGAGGGCGAGAGTCCGCCGAATTCGCCGTCACCACCGGCTTCACCGACTCATACTCCGGGAACCGCACTTCTGGCCGTGGGCGTGTTCGAATGGATTGCCTGCTGGGCGTCGTGCATTGTCATGGCGGTTGCGGCAATCTCGTACGGCGAAAACGTTCCGCCGTGGTTTGGCGACCTGAACACGCTGCGTCTGCTTCTACCGCCGTTGTTCATCCTCGGCGCCGTCCTGAGCGGCACGGTCATCGTCGCGGGTCTTAAGATGCGTCGGCTGGAGTCGTGGGGATTCGCGGTTGCGGGAAGCATTCTGGCGATGTTCGTCAGCCCGGGAAACGTGATCGGGCTGCCGGTCGGGCTGTGTGCACTGTACGTCCTCACGCGGCCGGAGGTGAAGGCCGCGTTTCGACGAAACCCGTCACAGCACTCGAAATCCGGATCCGAAGGTGCCATGCGACGACCGGTGCTGCTGTTGGCACTGGCGATGACCGGAGTCGCCGCCGTCGGCGCTGCCGCGGTGATCCTCTGGCAACCACTGATCGGTGACCGATTCCAACATGAGCCCGCGGCAGTTCCGCAATCGCGCACCTCAACGGATTCCGGGATCACGCCGGGAACCACGGCGTCGACGGGCTCAGACGATGACACGACGGCCGATGCGTCGCTCGACGAGCCGCCGACGTATGTTGAACGTGGGACGTTCCGACGTCCCGTGCCGACGACCGCGGAGGGTACTGTGCCGCCCGTGCAGGTGGCGTTCAGTGCGGACGGCACCACGCTGCTCGCCCTGGTCGGCGACTCCATTTATTCGTGGGACACGGAAAAAGGCGCCTCACTCGGACGGAAGCCGATTGGAGAATTCATAACGGGCGCGGTCTCCGTCACCCTGTCGCCGACGGCTGAGGTGCTCACGCTGGTCCGATCGGACGGGACCGTCGAATTATGCGATGTCTCGAACGGACAGCAACGGCGGCGTCACACTCAGGGTCGGCCACGCCTCGCACTCTTCGCGCCCGACGAACGCGCGCTGGCGGTGGCGGAGGACGACGCGACTCTCCTGTTGTGGGACGTCGGGCAGCCATTGGAGCCGGAGACACGCTTGTCCGATCTGTCCGTTTCGGCCCTGGCGTTTTCCACGGATGGCAGCTTGCTGGCGACAGGATGCGTCGACGGAACGGTGCGACTTCTGGAAACGGCGTCGGGCGAGCTGCTGACGAAGCTGGGCTCCGCCACGGGGTTACCTGACGCCTTGGCAAAGACCGCCATCACCTGCCTGGCGTTCTCGGCCGACGGCGACAAGCTGGCCGCCGGACTGCACGACGGCCCCGTGCAGGTCTGGAACGTCGCTGCTGGTCATCTCGAAACGACATTCCAGGCTCCCGCGGGTCTCTGCGGCCTCGCCTGGTCTCCGGACGGCACGCTCGTGGCCAGCGCGAGCATCGACGGCACGATCACCACATGGCAGACGCCTGACGCATATCGCGATGACGTGCGGCCGCCCAGTACACGATCGCGCGTGCGTTTGATCCGTGTCGGCCACATCGCCGGCGGCGTGGACGCACCATTCACGGCGATGGCCGCAACACAATCATATACCTGTCTGATTCAAGGGGACGCGGTTCAGGGGAAAACTCTGCGTGTGGTTGACGTTTCGCGTCCCGCTGCGCCGCGCGTGGTTGGTTCCTGCGGATTGGCGGTCGAAGCCTGGGACGTGGCCGCCGAAGGCCCTTATGTCTATGTCGTCGAGGAACCGCACCTGCGAATCGTCGACGTGTCCGATCCCACACAGCCGCGTGCAGTGGGCTCATGTCGATTGGGAGAGCATCTGTGGAACGTGGCCGTCGACGGGCGATACGTCTACGTCACCGACCTCAACAGCCTGCGAGTCGTCGACGTCATGGACCCGACGTCTCCCCGCGAAGTTGGCCAGTGCAAGGTCGTGGAAGCCCAGGGGATCACCGTTGCCGGCCGCTACGCCTACATTGCGTGCGACATCAACGGAGTGCGCGTTGTCGACGTTTCCGATCCAACCGCCCCGCGGGAGGCAGGAGGATTCGACGGGCCCGCGGGAGCCGCGGCAGTCGCGGTATCCGGCAATCTGGCGTTCGTCGCCGGAGGCGAAGACGCCGTGTCCCTGTGGATCGCAGACGTTTCCGATCCACTCGGTCCCAGCAGTCTCGGCCGCTACGGCGACTGGATCGTGGGAAGCGTCGCCGCACTGGGAGAGTTCGCACTCATTGCCGGGGGTGAACTGGATGTTGTGGATGTCTCGGACCCGCTGTGGCCGAAACAGGCCGGGGCCTATTCCGGTGCGGACCAGGTGATTGTGGCAGGCAACCGCGTGTACGTTCTGAGTGCAGACGGGTTTTCCATCCTGCGCGCGGTGCAGTCCTCCGCGAACGGCAACGAATCGGAACTGCAGTGAACGAGTTCTGCCACGGCAGCCGTGATCGGCGCGCCGTTGACCACCGCGGTGACAGATTCACCGTTCTGCTGAACCGCGCCTTGTACGGGGCTGGAGGTTAAGGCTGTCGTTTTCGACCGGCACGCGGATTGCTGTTGTCCCAAACCGCGCGGTTTCATTGTCCCAAGCCTCCGCCAGTCCCGAGTAGTCATGCCGAAGTCTGCCAGGCGTCGCCCCACCGGATTCACGCTCATCGAACTCCTGGTCGTCATCGCGATCATCGCCATCCTGATCGCCCTGCTGCTGCCGGCCGTGCAGCAGGCGCGCGAAGCCGCCCGGCGCACCGAGTGCCGCAACAACCTCAAGCAGATCGGCCTGGCCGTCCACAACTACGCTGACGCCAACCGCGTCCTGCCGCCCGGGGCCTGCATCAACCTGCAGGTCACGTCGACCGGCAATAACGGGTCTTGGGGCGTTCATGGCCGAATCCTCCCCTATCTCGAACAGTCGAACCTCTACAATCGCGTCGATCTCTCGATCGCTTGGGACTTCCAGTTGGCGATCGACGGCGTCAAGGTGCCGATCTATTCCTGTACCAGCGATCCGAACTCAGACAAAATCCGTGACCCGGGCGCCGGGCGGCCGAAGCTGTTCCCGACGACCTACGGGTTCAACTACGGGACGTGGTTTGTCTTCGATCCCGCGACCAACAGGACCGGGAACGGCGCCGTCGCCCCGAACAGCCGGTTCACATTCGCCCGGTTCATCGACGGCACGTCCAACACGATGCTGGCTGCCGAAGTGAAGGCCTGGCAGGCTTACAATCGCAACGGCGGGCCGCCCTCGACCGCCATCCCCAACAGCGTCCCGGAAGGCTCGGCGGCCGTGGCAACAGGGACCGACTTCAAGGCCGACACCGGGCACACCGAATGGCCCGACGGTCGCGTGCACCACACCGGCTTCACCGCCGTGATGACCCCCAATACGGTGGTCCCCTACGTGAACGGCGGCAACACGTACGACGCCGATTACAACTCCTGGCAGGAGGGTCGCAACGGCGGCGCCGGGAACCCGACGTACGCCATGATCACCTCCCGCAGCTACCACGAGGGGATGGTCAACGTGCTGCTGATGGACGGGTCGGCGCGATCGGTCAGCGAGAACATCGACCGCGGCACATGGCGCGCGCTGGCGACGCGTGACGGGAACGAAGTGATCGGCGAGTTTTGATTTTCGGAGTGCGGCGACTTGTCGCCGCTTTTTGCGATTTTCTGGAAGCGGATGCCGTTGACCTGCGGTTTCGCCTCGCAGGGGGAGATCACGCTCCCAAATTCACAAAGCGGCGACTTGTCGCCGCACTCCAGATCAAAACGCATCGCTCCCCTCCCCCGGCAGCCCGGCCCGCTTGAGCCGCTCGCGGAGCGTGGCGCGATGGATGCCCAGTTCGCGGGCGGCAGCCGCGCGGTTGCCGCCGAAATGCTGCATTACGGCGGCAATCAGCGCCGGCTCAACTACGGTCAGGAATCTGTCGTACAGGCCCGGAGATTCGCCGTCGACCGCGGAGGCGAGTTCGTGCCGGGTCCATTCTGACACGGATTGCCGGATCTGGTCTGCCAGGCAACCGCCCGCGACAGAGGCGGGTTCCGCCGATGGGAGATGTTCGACGTGGATTTCGTCGCCCCGGGCCGTGATGGCGGCGCGTTCCACGACGTTCCGCAGCTCGCGCACGTTGCCCGCCCACGGACGGCGCAGCAGTTCCTCCATCGCCGTCCCGGAGAATCGT
>CAZWGW010000181.1:0-3635 GCA_964633565.1 uncultured Planctomycetaceae bacterium | reverse complement strand
CCGGCCGGATCAGCCCGCAGCAGAAAGTGCTCGGCCAGCGGCGCGATGTCGTCGCGCCGCTCGCGCAGCGGCGCCAGATGGATCGGAAAGACGCTCAGCCGGTAATACAGGTCGGCCCTGAATTCACCGGCCGCGCGCAGTTCGCCCAGCGGGCGGTTCGTGGCCGCGATGACCCGGAAATCGGTTCGCCGGGGCTGCGCGGCGCCGACCGGTGTAATCTCCTGCTGTTCGATCGCCCGCAGCAGCTTGACTTGCAGCACGGGGGCGACGTCGCCAATTTCGTCGAGGAACACGGTCCCGCCGCCCGCCAGTTCGAGCAGGCCCGTGCGATGTGCATCGGCCCCTGTAAACGCTCCTTTGACGTGGCCGAATAATTCGCTTTCAATCAGTTGCGGGCTGAGGGCCGGCACGCAGACCGGCAGGAACGGACCCCCCTTGCGCGGCCCATGCTGGTGGATCGCCTGTGCGACCAGTTCCTTGCCGGTGCCGCTCTCTCCCGTGATGAGCACCGGCACTTGGCTCTGCGCCGCCAGCGCGATCTGCTTGAATACCTGCTGCATCGCCGGTGAGCGGCCCAGCAGGAGTGGCGCAGGCCGGTCCGTGGCTGGTTCCGGCAGCGCGTCGACACCTCGGCCGCGATCCAGCGCCTGACGCACGATCCGCGCGACGTCGTCGAGGTTGAACGGCTTGGGCAGATATTCGAAGGCGCCGGCCTCGAGCGACCCGACGGCGGTCTGCAGATCCCCGAACGCCGTCATGATGATCACCGGCGCATCGCCGATCCGTGCTCGCAATTGACCCAGTGCGGTCAGTCCGTCCATGCCGGGGAGGCGCACGTCGAGCAGCACGGCGTCGGGCCGACGCTCATCGGCCGCCGCGAGCGCCTCTTCGGCTGACGGTGCGACGCAGACGTCGTGCCCGTCGTCCACGAGCAGTTCGCGGATGCCCCAGCAGATGCCTGGTTCATCGTCGACGATCAGGACATTGGCCATTACGCGACGCCTTCTGTTGAGGAATGTACGCGGGAAGGGGTCGGGTCCCCACAGTTCACTCTTGATGGTCCGCTGCACTCGCCACCAGAAAGATCTTCTGCCGGCAAAAGTGAACTGTGGAGATCGGACCCCTGCCCCATCGGCAACCGGATGGTGAACACGGTCTCCCCTCCGTCGCGCCGCCACGAGACGTTTCCACCCTGCGCTTCGGCGGCACGGCGAACGAGGGCGAGTCCGAGTCCGACCCCTTCCGGCTTGGAACTGACAAACGGTTCGAACATCCGTGGGGCGACGTCCGGCGGCGGGCCGCACCCGCTGTCAGCCACTTCAATGAGGACCGCTTCGCCTTCGCGCCGCATGTCGATCCGCACCTGCCCGCCGACGCCGGCCGCTTCCACGGCGTTCCATCCCAGGTTGAGCAGGGCCGCCCGCATCTCGTCCGCGTCGTTGAGGTCGCACTCCGCGAGTTCAAACTGGTCCGGATGACTCAGCGTGACCCTCGAATGCCGGCAGATCGGCTCGAGGATGCGGCACACGTCCGAGGCCACGTCGCTCAACCGTCCCGGGCGTCCGGACCGCCTGACCGGCGAAAGCGACAGCAGCCCGTGCAGGTGCTGCTCCGTGAGTTCGAGTTGCCGCAAGGCGACGTCGAGACTCTCGTCACCGTTCGTTGCCGGGCAGCGGCGGCGGTGCAACTGCAGTGCCAGCCGCGCACCCGTGGCCGCGTTGCGGATGTGGTGCGCCAGCCCCCCCGCGACCTGCCCCAGCAGCCGCGCGCGCTCCGTATTCCGGATGTCCTGTTGCAGCGCCGCAAGCCGGTCGGACAGTTCGTTGGCGGCCAGCATCAGATCGTGGAGTTCATCCACGGGCGGTTGCGGGTTGACGTGCGGATGTTCCCCGGCGGCCAGGTCCACGAACAAGGCGCGCACTCGCCCCACCCGCTCCGCAATGCGATGTGCCAGCCAGCCCGACAGCAGCGCCGTGAGCACGACGGTGACGGCGCCGATGACCAGCGGCGGCCACGCGGCGCTCCACCGCGCTTCGCGCCACGAGGCGGCCGGGGAGAGGATGTACAGCACCGCCGGACCGCTGTCAGAATGCGTCCGGACTGCCCCGGCGAAGTAGTCCTGGTCGCCGACGGTGACCATCCGGAAATCGCTGAGGCGCTCCAGCGCGCCGATGTCCACCGGCTCGAGCTCCGCAAGCCTCACGGAATCGATGCCGGCCATCGTGGAGACCGGCACTTCCGAGTCGGGCACGGCGATAAAGTGCGCACCGGACAGGCCGCGCATCTTCTGCAGCACGTTCTCCGTCAGGGGAAAGTTCGCATCCCCGACCGTCGCCAGAACATTATGGAGCCGCTCGATCTGGCCTGCATCACTGCGCCGCGCCGCGGCCGTCGACGCCGTCACGGCGACGCCCCCGACAGCGCATGCCAGCAGCGCGGCGAACGGGATGAAAATCTGCCGTCGAATCGGCCGGCGCCCGGCGGGCATGCGGTGGTCTCCCGGGAGGCATCAGTCCCTATTGTTGCGGTTGATTGGACGGCAGGAAATGGACTGTGCAAAAATGGACGATCTGCTGCCAAAGATCCGGACCCGTGATGGACCTGCCGCAATCAGTCGCCGAGCACGTCGCCGTAATTGGCGCCGGAATCATGGGCCGCAGCATTGCACTGGCGAACCTGCGCAGTGGCTTCCCGGTCGTGTTGACCGACAGCAACCCGTCGACGCTCTGCTCCGCGGCGGACTGGATTGAGCGGGAACTGCGTGGTGAGGCCGCCGCTCTGCGTCTGCGCACGGTGGACGCCGTGAACAAACTGGGCGACGTCTCGGTCGTGATCGAAGCTGTCGTCGAAAACCTTGCCATCAAGCGTCGGCTGTTCACGGCGCTCTCGGCGCACCTTCCCGCGCCGGCGCTGGTCGCATCCAACACGTCCTCACTGTCCATTGCAGCGCTGGCGGCGGCGGTCGTGCCGCCGGAGCGCTTCTGCGGCCTGCACTTCTGCCACCCCGTGATGCACCGGCGGCTGGTGGAATTGACTCCGGCCGCACTGACGGACACGGCCGTGATCGAGCGGGCCGTTCGTTACATCGGCGCCCTGGGGAAACGCCCGCTGCTGACGGCGGACGTGCCTGGGTTTGCCGTCAATCGCCTGCTGTTCCCCTATCTGCGTGCGGCCGTTGACCTCGCACGACGAGGCGTGCCGTTCGTCGAGATCGAATCGGCGGCGGTCGGATTCGGGATGCCGCTGGGACCGTTGGCGCAACTCGACGACATCGGCATCGACGTGATCCTCCGCGCAGCGGCCGGGATGCATCGCGGACAATCCGGCATCCCGACGACGTCCGAACCGTTGCTCGCGCTGTATCAGGCCGGCCGTCTGGGGCGCAAGGCCGGCGCGGGGTTCTTCCGGTATGAAGCCGGCGATGCCGATCCACGCTTCGACGCTGGCGCCGCCGCGATCATCGGCGTCGCAACGTCCGTCGGACTCCCTTCCGACGAGCTGACGATGTCTCTGTTCCTGCCGATGCTGGCTGCTGCGGCCGATCTGATCGCGCGCCCGGTGGTCAGGTCCATCGGCGAGATTCGAATGGCCCTGCTGGACGGCCTCGGATTCGACCCCGGGAAACGTGATCTGAT